>JAKEFK010000206.1 GCA_022616075.1 bacterium | reverse complement strand
CGATTGGCATCGCGGTTATCCGAATTGTTTACATGCTTCTGTTTGTCATCACGCGATTGAAACCGCTCGACTTGATTGGCGCTTCTTTCTGGATCGGGTGGGTACTCACTCTTGCAGCTGTTGAACTCTGGATCCGGCGGACGAGTGGAGTGGCTCACCACCACCACCACCACTGTGACTGAACCTTAATTCTGGCCACGATTGGAAAACATTTGTTGCCGGATTTCAGAGAGTGATCCTAAATCGCATGGCAAGCTATTTTGAGCTTATTTGTTGCCGAGATTGCAGATTGGATCGAATTTCTTACCAGGAATTCAATCAAAACTTCTAAAGGTCTAGCCCGCGTTTGGAGTATTGCTCTTGCGGAAACGACGCGGAGTAATTCCGAAATGACGGCGGAACGAGTGCGTGAAGTGGCTCTGGTCACAAAACCCGGTGCTCAGCGCTATCTCCGTTAGAGAGAGATTTGTTTCCTGCAACAATTTTGCTGCGAACTTCAGACGGGTTCTGCGAATGTATCCTCCCGGCGTACAGGATAGAAACTTGCGAAAGGAACGGATCAGGTGGGCGGGATGAACATCAACAACTTTCGATAGGGACGATATCGTTAAAGCATCTTGAAAATGTTCCTCGATATGATTCTGAACCTTTGCCAGCCATGGGGGTTTCAGTTCATTTCTGCACTGAATTTTCCGAAAAGTGAAAGAAAATAATTCCAGAAGAGTTGCTTGAACCGCCAGACTCGAAAAGCGATCCGGAAATTGGAATTCTCTGTAAATTCGAGTGACAAGCTTACTCGTAAAAGGATCATTCAAGTGAAAAGGATTTAGCAACAGTGAGGAGTCTAGATTTACGGATTGAATCCAGTGCTCTGGGGGCTCTACAATTAAAGAATGGGCGCCACGGTCGCCAAAATTGTCGGAATGGATTACACCGGCGGGTTCGAATAACACGCTATTCGACGAAAGCTCCAGGCGGTTTCGTTCAAAAGATTCGACAAACGATCCTTTCAAGACAAAAGTGAGATTGAAGAATTCATGACTGTGAGGTCCTAATTGCAATCGTTGTTCGTGGACAGTTTCCGTCAGTCTGATTCCATCCAATTTCACCGTTCTTAGCAGTGTCCCCTGCGTTACAGGCTGATACGTCATTCCGGAACAAGTATACGTAATTTTGCTGTTTCTGTTCCGGTTGTTCCTGAAAATTTTGTACAAAATGCGATTCTTTTTATAGATCGGCCGGGCTTGACTACGCGATAATCAGGAAGCGCATGCAACCGAATCTGCAAAAAGGCCTCAGTCTTGTGATTCTTCTGCTGATATCACCGTCCATCTTTGCTGATGCAAATCCAATGCTTCGGTTTCCCGATGTCCATAAGACCCGGTTGGCCTTTTCCATGGCAGGAGACCTTTGGGTAGCAGATCTGAGCACGGGTAAAAGCCGGCGTCTGACAGATTGGAAAGGCAGAGAATATTTCCCAAAATTTTCACCGGACGGAGAATGGATTGCCTTTACAGCGGAAGTCTCGGGAACTCCGCACGTATACATCATTCGTTTTAGCGGCGGATCCCCCACCCAGCTTACCTTTTATCCATCGCTGACGAATCATTATCCGGCTAAAGTCGGATTCGATCATCAAGTACTGGACTGGACACCCGACGGAAAGTTTGTTGTGTATCGATCAAGCCAGGGTGGAAGCGGAATCACAGCCCGGTTTTTCAGGGTTGCGGCCGCCGGCGGGTGGCCGGAACCGCTCCCGTTAAGCGAAGGAGGGTACATTTCCTTTTCACCCGATGGCAAGAAGGTCGCTTTTAACAGATCGGTCAGCGATTTCAATTTGCATGAGGCCTGGAAGGGCTACCGTGGAGGAATGGCCGATGACATCTGGATCTTCGACAGAGAAAAAGATCAGGTCTATCGGATTACGCAATGGGAAGGGATCGATCAGTTTCCTATGTGGACAGCATATGGGATCTATTTTTTGTCGGATCGGTCAGGAATGCAGAACATTTTCCGCTTTGATCCCGAATCGCAGCGCATATCACAGGTGACGAGCTACATTGATTTTGATGTGAAATGGCCATCAACGGATGGGGAGAGCATCGTATTCGAAAAGGGTGGAAAATTACATCGCTTGAAATTATCAAACGAGGAGGTTGAACCGATTCAACTTGCGATTGCATATTCACCCGGAAAGAAAAGCGTCCGGGCTTCCGATTATCTTGAGTCGATGAGTGTCTCGTTAGAAGGGAAAATTGCATTTGCGGCAAGGGGCGAAATTTTTCTCCTCAATGATGCACACATATCAAATCTAACGGTCACACCCTCTTTTCGCGAAAAGAATGTAAGCATTGCTCCCCAGGGATACTGGATTGCCTTTATTTCCGATGAATCCGGAGCAGATGAGCTGTTCATTCAAAATGAAAAAGGAGAAAGAAAGCAGATTACGAAGAATAGCGATTCGTTACTGCGATCTCCGGTTTGGTCACCCGATGGAAGGCATATCGCAGTTCACGATTTCAAAGGCAATCTCTATATTGTGGATATTTCCGTGGGAAACAGAATCCAGGTCGATCGCGCGGGGATGCGAAGGATCGAGGATTACGTCTTTTCGCCCGATGGAAAATGGATGATTTACAGCAAACCGGAGAGTGTCGATTTTTCATCCCTCTGGATTCACGACATAAAACATCGCAAAACAGAACGACTTACACAAGGACGTTATCGGGATTCTGCACCGGTATTCGATCCCGATGGACAATTTCTCTGGTTCGTTTCAAGGCGAGATTACACACCCGTGATTGGAAGGATTGAATACAACTTTGCTTTCGCGAATATGGACCGCATCTACCAGGTAAGGTTGAGGGCTGAAAATTCAAGCAACTCTTTGCCTGAAATCATTGAGGATTGGAAGTTTTTGTTAAAAGCGGCCCGACCACTACAGATCAAGCCCGGTGTGATTTCCAGTATGAGGGCGTTGAAAGGAAAACTCGTATTTAACAGAGCTTCGGATTTGAATGAAGATGTAAAATTGTGCAGTTTTGATATCGCTCAACAGCGAGAAGCGGTCATTAGCGACAGACTCGTGCAAGCGACCGCAACTTTGGACGGCAAAACACTGATCCTTTTCGAGGACGGAAAGTACAGGATGGTTCCCGTCGAGAAGGTAAACAGTAACCTGTTAGAGACAAATGACTGGAAGCCACTGCAAATGCAGCTTGACGTTGATGTGCGAACAGAGTGGCGGCAGATGGTGCAGGAAGCATGGCGTTGGCAACAGGAGCTTTACTTTTATCGATCAAACCGTTCGATCGATTGGAAAAAACTTCTTGAAAGGTATTTGCCGCTCATTGATCTGGCAGCCAATCGACATGACGTGAATTACATACTTACCGAGCTGATGGGAAACTTAAATGTCAGCCACCTCTGGGCACGCGGCGGTGACGTGGAGAATTTTGATGGATCAAACGTTGCTTTAATCGGAGCGAAGTTTACTCCCGATGAAGATGGATATTTTCGTATTACCAGCATTCTTGGAGACAGCGAGGCGCCCGCCGGCATCTCCCCGCTACAAAACATTGCTCGCGCCGGAGATTATATTTTGAAAATTGACGGACAACTGCTTCGATTACCCCTCACTCCGTATCAGCTGCTTCAGGGTAAGGCGGATCGAAAAATCAGATTAACCCTGAGCAAGACAACATCACCGGTTGACTCGCGGGAAGTTGAGATCCAACCTGTTCGATCAGAAAGAACCTTCTTTTACGATAGATGGGTTGAAACAAATCGTCGTACAGTAAAAGAAAAGTCCGTTGGCCGAGTCGGATACATTCATATTCCGAACTTTTCCGAATCAGGCTTAAGCTCCTTTGCCTCCGGTTACTACCACCAACTCGATCGCGAAGGACTGATCATCGATGCAAGATTTGCGGATGGTGGATGGCTTGCTGAAGCAATTTTGGAACGACTCCGAAGAATTCCTGTCGGATTGAATGTATGTTTGTCCTGTGGAACTTGGACGTATCCCCGCGCAGCATTTTCCGGCAAATTGATACTCCTTGTGAACCAATACAGTTCCTCAGATGGTGATCTATTCCCATACTTCTTTCAGAAATACGGTCTGGGTACCGTTGTAGGAACACGAACATGGGGCGGCGTGATTGGCGGTCATTCGTTAGATCTGGCCGACGGCGGGGAAGTTGGGGCGGCTGACAATGCAGTAACAAACCTGGATCGTGTACCGGAGCTGGAAAACCGTGGTTTTCAGCCCGACGTGGAAATCGACAATTTGCCTAATCATGTTGCCAAGGGACGTGACGATCAACTCAATAAAGCAATTGAATTGACTCTGAAACAACTTAACGATAAATGAAAAATATCCGGATGATCGAGTCACTGGTTCCCGCAGAAGATTTCCCAGGTCTGAAGAATCTTACCTATTTCGATTGCGCATCTGTTGGCATCGTTCCGTTACCCGTTCTCAACAAGATGCTGGACTTTCAAACAAAAACTTCCTTGCAAGGGACCGTAAGCTTTGGCGACAGGGAGGAATCGCAGGTTTATGACGGAACGAGGGCTTCCGTTGCCAAACTCCTGAGCGTGCCTAAGCAGGATGTTGCCATTCTGACAAGCGCGACCGAATGCATTGCACAAATTGCCTGGTGGGTTCGCCCAAAGAAAAAACGGGACTTCTTAAGGGTGTGTAAAGCATTTCAGTAACCAATGGGGGATAATTCAATCCCGGAACAATTCAGTTTGATCATAGCAATCAGAGCTTCGGCGGATCGGAAACCGAAGGCACGATGCGAGATCATTCTGATTTTGGAATTCCAGCCTTCAACCGCGGAGTTAGTCAGGTTTCGTGTTAGAAAGCGAAGTATTCCGGGAAGGTGTCTGCGTAAAGTCAGTGCGAGTTTTTTGAATGGCTCGAGTCGCGATCTTCTAGCCCAACCATACCAGGCGTTAAAATCCGCTTCTGCACTTTCAATAGAATTTGCGTCAAATAAACGCTGGAAGGATTCCTTCAAAAGGTATGCACGGTAGATCCTTTGATTCGTTTGTTGAATGGTGGCAAGTTTGCTGTTTTCTGAAAGTGTTAAGTTCCACGGGTTTTTAAGAATAGGCCAACGACTGTTTTTCAGATCGCGTTTTTGATCAGGAAGAGCCTGCGCAACCTCCTGCCGTCTAACTTCGTCTGTTGCGCGAGAGAGAAGTTGAACAATGTGAAAGCGATCATAAACGATTTCAGCGGCAGGCGCATGATCACGAATCGCTTTTTCGAAAGCCGGATCCATATCGATTGAGATCGCCTCAATGGCTGAGCATTTTGAAGGTCCAAGCATTTTGAAAAAATCGGCCAGTGTTTCTGAGCTTTGGCCCTTGGCTGCCCAAATGACTCGATGTTTTTGGTGATCGACAACAACCGTAAGGAACTTTCTGGGCCTGCCATAGCTGATTTCATCAACACCCAAAAGACGTAAGTTTTCCAGAAGGCTGCCATCCAGTTTCTCTGCAACTACGCGCCGGATAATTTTGCCGGCAGTTGTCCAACTGATTCCAAAATACCGTGCTGTTGCAGATTGATTTGTCTTTTGCATAAACCAGGCAACCTCATCTTCGAATGCTTTTGTGAAGATCGAGCCAACTCGTGCCCAAGGTACCTGCATCGTCTTGACGCCGCATTTTTTACACCGAACCCGATAAATGCGGCAAACTAAATAAACCGGTATTTGCCTGATGCCAAGGTCTCTCCACCATCGAAGCTTACCTTTTTCCCCGTGCCTTCCTTCCGCCTTTCTGCCACATTGACCGCATCGAAGATTCTTTTTCTGCGGCCGCACCCGGATCACGATCGTTCTCGGCTTTTCTTTGTCCGTGTTCGAGCTCACGTGAGCCGATTCGACAATTGTCCCAATTAATTTTAAGATCTTCTTGAAAAACGCAGTTATTCTCATTTTGTTTTTTCTCCCAAGTCAAAACATAGAGAGTACTGCGTTTTTCTTTTTTTTCTTTCCCTAAATAGAGAAACCACAGCAGCAGCAGCAACAGAACTTGTGAAAGCTGTTGATCCGTCTTGGGATCAAAGCATTTGTGGAAATCCTGTTTTTTAGGATTTCCAAGACGGCTTGTGGGAGGCTGTGGAAATTTTGTCTTTTAAATTTCCATAGCCTTCCATCAACCGGCGGCAAATGCGGCAGCTTGCACAAAAATGCTCCTCACCTCCGATCAACAATTGAAGGTTTCAACCAACTAGAAGACTAATATGTTTTCAATAACTTACGGGGAATTTACCGTTACACACCCTTAAGAAGAACCGAAAAAACAGAACATCGTTTCCATCGATTTGGAATTTCCAAGCGTTACCTATCCTTGGTTGAGGGTTGCTAAATCAACCGGCTGCGAGGTTCGATTGTTGAAAGTTTCGAAGGACTGTACCAATCTTAACGTCGCTTCTATTGCACAACTGGTGGACAGGAATACGGCGGCCATCTGTGTAAGCCACGTCCAATACGCCACGGGTCATCAATTGGATCCCATTCATCTCCTAGAACTTGCGCATTCCCAGAAGGCTTTGCTGGTGCTGGACATCACTCAATCAGCTGGGCTAATACCATTCGACGCCTCTCTCGCTTCATTCGATGTCGTTCTGGCAAGCGCTTACAAGTGGCTCTGTGGACCGTTTGGTGCTGCATTTTGTTATTTGAATCCGAACATTTGGTGCAATTATGACCCTCCCTTTGCAGGATGGCACAGCAACGAAAATCCATTTGCGTTTGATGCAACAGAATTCGATCTGGCAAAGTCAGCCCGCCGGATGGAATATTCAACCGTGGCTTATTCTGCGGGACTCGGAATGGCCGCGGCCATTGATTATCTGGAGCGAATCGGCATTGATTCGATCTGCGGGCACAGTAAAAATCTTTGTTCCATTCTTCGCAAACGGTTGGAGAGGCTTGGTGGAGCAGTGATTACGCCAGAAGAACAAACTACGGGGATTGTTTCCGTTCGATTCTCGAACGTTTCCTCGCAGGAGTTAGTCGAGTACCTGAGAAAGAACAATATTATTTGCTCTTGCCGTTGGGACAGAATTCGATTTTCAATTCATCTCTACAATTCAGAACTGGACGTCGATCGCTGCGTTCAAGTCTTAGTTGCGTTCTTAAAACGGTGACCGCAGTAGGAAAACAAACTCGTCGTGAAAAAAAGCAGACGCAAATCAAATTAATTAAGGGGAATTTACCTGGTGCGATGGAAAGAGGAACACCGAACACCTGAACGAAAAGTATAGTTTATCGAGAACTAGATTTCCACTACAACCACACGAAGGGGTTTCCCCTGCTGGCGCAGCCCCGCTGACCCTTCCGAATCACATTATCTAAGGTCCTACCTGGGCCAACCAGAAATAGAAGTTTCATTTTGGAATGAATTTCTGGCCAAGTGGCCAAAAACATGGTTCAGTCACACCACCACCACCTGTCACCTGAACCATATGGCTGCACCTGATGGAAGCATAACTTTACACTTCATCCGAGGAGCTCGAGTAATTGGGGGCGCTTTACCAAATCGTCCTTTCGGAAGGATCGCATTGCACTAAGTGCTTTCCGGAAGCATGCGTTTGCAGAAAGTTTTGACACCTAACTCTAATATGGTAATATTAGATTGATTTTCCGCTCTGTGCTGACATTTGCAGCGTGGAGAAAGCGGAAGAGAATGTCACGTTCTTCGTTCTCCTCCTTCCACTTTCCAGCCCAAGAAAATCAGACTCAGGGCAAAAAAATTAACAATCTAACCTCTCTGGCGATAATGCCGGGGAAAAAGGAGAAGAATAATGTCTAAAAGCTCAATTCAAGTATTGGAACAGAACTCTGCTTCCATATCTATACCGGAAATTCCACTTGTCCGGGTCGACACCGCTTTAACCTCACTTCGAAGTTCTGGGCACGATCCAAGTAGTGCTGTTGGCGAAGTAGCGGACAACAGCATTGAGGCAGGAAGCAATAACATCCGCATTCACCTTTTTACTGAGAAAAAAATCGGTGTAAAAAAATCGATTGAGGTAGTAGAACGAGTAGCCATCGGTGATGATGGAAAAGGAATGAATAAGGTCGTACTTCACCAGGCACTTTCACTCGGCTTCAGTACTCGCTTTAACAGCCGCATCGGAATGGGACGCTTCGGGGTAGGGGCGAAGCTCGGTGCAATAAGCCAGGCAAAACGAATTGATATTTACTCGCGACAATCGGGCGACGATGCTTGGCTCTGGACGTATATTGACCTTGACGAAATTTCTGCAGGCACGATGACATTGGTACCTGAGCCGTTATCAGCGCCGCTTCCAAAGGATTGCGAGCACCTTGTCGGACCAGGAAGCGGAACCCTTGTTCTTTGGTCAAAAACTGATCGCTTACAAGAACGCGATTCCGGAGGAGCGCGAATGGCGACTACCGTGATCAGTGACCTAGTCGATTATTTGGGTCGGACATTCCGAAAATTCCTGGATGCCGGAATTAACATTTTTGTGAATGATAAGCCTGTTAAACCTCATGACCCTTTGTTCCTCATGACTACTACCCGATTCCATCAGGGCGAGGCTCCAGATCCAACTGCTACCATATTGATCGAGGAGTCATTTTCTTGGATCGTTCCTACAGATCCAGCTCTCATGTCAGATGTACATGTGACCATGACTCTTTTGCCTGAAAAGCTCCGTCCTAAACGTGGTTCCGGCGGCGACAAAGCGGCAAAGGACCGGCGAATTGACGATGAACGCCAGCAGGGAGTGTCAATTCTCAGGGCTAATCGAGAGATCTTTTTCGGTATCCTCCGGTACGTACAACCATCTCCCGTTCAGGATATCGATCGTTGGATAGGAATCGAAATTCGTTTTTCGCCGGAACTCGATGAGTGCTTTGCTGTGAGAAATGTCAAGAAGGGCGCGGAGCCAGTGAATGGGTTACGAGACAAACTTCGAGATATCATTCACAAAACCGTAATGACCGCCAGAAAACAAATTCAGGGTTATTGGGACGAGAAGGAACGTCAAAAGGCTGTTGATTCCGGTCAACATGCGACGGCGGAGGAGATTGTAAGCAAAGTGGTCGCCGTATCCCCAAAGCCACGGGCAGGACAGGATGTTTCGGACCAAGAGCGTGAGAAGAAGATTCGTCGTGCCGCGCAGGTTTTGCTCAAGGACTCACCAGAATTAATAAGCTCGCTTGCTGACGAAATCCGAAAGCGTCCGGTAAAGATTGTTCCTGAAAACTTTCCGGGTAACGAGTGGTTCGAGATCGAACACCTGGGCAGTACGGCTGTTATCAGACTCAATATGCGACATCCCTTCTATAGCAAAATCTATGGGAGGATCATCGAAGCAGCTGCGGATACAAGTTCGCCAACAGATGACACACCGATTGCAAAATTGGCTCAGCTTGCACTGGATTTGCTCATTTGTGCTTATGCGCTCGCAGAAGGCATGGATCCGGATCCCAATGAAAGATATAGCGACCTACGATCGTACTGGGGAATCCATTTGAAAAACATTGTTTCGGAATGGAAGTCCTAGTGTGATAACTGGGGGCCGGCCTTGACCGGTCCCCATCCGACATAGGGAGGATCAAATGTCATTTGATTTAACAATTAGCAACCCGGCAGAACTTCTTACTGAGATAGCAAGGCGTTATGAGAGTACAACGAGAGTCATCATGGAATACATCGATAATTCTCTTGATGATGCTGAAGAATTATTCCGAAACTACGGAAACGTCTATCCAAGACCCATCGGCATTGATGTAACGATTGACCGGGGCCGCCGAACCGTCTCGATTCTGGATAATTGTCGCGGAATGGACATCGAAACACTTTGCCGAGTTGTTCGCAACGTTGGCGAATCACGAAAAAAAGGTATGTCCTGGTTGAATGGCCAGTTTGGGTTTGGAGTGCATGCGTTTCGGGCAGCAGCGAAACGAATAGAATTTCGGACATGCAGCGGACCTGATAGTCACTACATTCTTTCTTTTAACCGATCCGAGTTTAAGGGACTTACTCCCCCAAGATCCATACAAGCATCCTTTCCAACTGAGAATGCAACGGGAACTGAAATAACTCTAAGCGAATTTGAGGAAGAATGGTTTGATGAGCTTGACGCGGAAATTTTGCAAGAGGAATTAGAGAAACATTTTGAGCTCTTGCTTGCAAGAGCGAATCTGTCTATCAGGATCCATGAAGGACTGAAGACTTTCGTTTGCGCACCGTTTGATTACGGCAAATTCACTGGCAAAGAATTTGTCAGGGATGTACCCGTCGGGGCCTTGGGTCACAAAATTAAAATCTTTCTGAAAGTAACGGATGCACCGGTAACCACGAGAAGGTCCACGTTTTTTGCACGTGGGAGACGAATCAACGAGATCATGGCCATCAAAAGCTTTATTAGTCGTTCCAAATTCCGAACTGCTTTATGGGGTCACAATCACTTAGTTGGTTACATTGAAGTGACTGACTGGATCGATCCTGTTATAACTCGGGACGAGTTTCAGAAGGGCAGGAAGCGCGTTCAGCTCTATGAAGCAATTCTCGCTTTTGAGCAAGATCTGAAAGATACAATTGACGAGGTCAATAAGCAGAATGAAATCCAGAATATGGGTACGCTAGAAAAAGTAATTTCGTCTGTTCTTTCCAGGATCGCTCGCGAGGATGCCCTCAAATTTCGACATGAAGCGGTATTATCCGGCGATCTGAATCTTAAGGATGGGGGAGGATCGATGTTCACGGACGATGTGGGTGGTCCAACCGGTGAAGATGGCGGCAAAAAAGGCAATGGTGGTACCGGCGAAGGCGAGGGGACTGGACCAAAGGGTTCCGGCCAAGGAACCGGCCCAGGAAGCGGGGAAGGCGGGCCAGCTGATGAGGAATCTCAGTCACCATCTCCTTATGCTGGAGCCACACGCAGAAAAAGCGGCTTTGACATCAAGTTCGTTAGCTTTCCGCCAGATGTTGACGGAAGATTAATCCGGTCCAATTTTGTCGAAGGAACCATTCAGATCAACGTTTCGCATCCGGATTTCGAACAACGACTTGAGCGGTCACGCCAGGGGGGACTAAAAGTAGGGCTGCGGCTGGTAGCTTACCTCGCCAGCGTAATTTCAATACACTACAAGGATCAGTTCTATGACAAGTACAAGAACCAACCTGATGTCAGGACCCAACTTCTTGATGAGCAGGTGGCCTTTCAATGTCGCTTGGAATCTGCACTTGTACCGTTCATGGGTGAATTAGAGCGCATCCTTTCTGAGGGCTGAAATGCAAAAAGTTGAAATTGACTTGCAACTTAATCTGCCTTTGGGAGAATTGATTCACAGGCTAGGTCCTTTGAACAATGATTGGCGCTCCAGTTCAGGTCTTCGGCGTCTGGAATTGATGTGGGAAATCGGCAATTTGCTTGTGCAGGCCGGGGTTAAGAATATCCATCCTGTTGCTTGGTCGATACAAAAGCGAAGCTACATAACCAGAACTTTGCTTTCATATAGCTTTCTGATCCGCAAACGATGGAAAAATAGGAACGATCTTTCCACTGCATTTTCTGGAATACGTGACTACAGTCTGGTGCGTGAAGCATTTCCTTTTTTGTTGGGAAAATATCAACTGAAAGACCAGGAACGTGAAGGGTTGATCAAACTTCTGAACTCAGAGAATAGAGAAAAAACGCGGCAAGAGATAGCGCGGCTAAAGAAGGAAAAGATCGGAATTACCAAGATGCGCGCTAAGATCGAGCCAGATATTGATGCTTCCGGACGTCGCATCCATGAAATCGAAAAGCGTCTCCACAGAATACTCTTTAAGGGCGCCATCGATGAAATTAGGGATGCAAAGAATAGGATTGGAGAAGGGGGCCTTCTTTATCTCGCTCAACTGTGCATGGCGATCGGGCGCTGTTCAGAAAAACTTCCGCAGAAGCCTACGAACACTGAAACTTGGCCTGACTTTGCGCGTGAGGTCGACGACATTCTTCGTGCGTTTGTAACTGCTAGCAAGGAGAAAAAAGCCAAGTATTACAAAGTCATAGGCCAGAAAAGACTCTTGCGCCTTGCTGATTGGTTCAACTCTTGGAGAACAGAAAGCGGCGTCGTGGCGTTGCGGTCGCGCGCGGGCGCGAACATCATGGTCGATCGTCAGGATTAAGAAATTTCTATAGGAGTAAATGAAACATGCCAATTACAAGAGCAGGCGAAACACCAAGCTATCTGGAATTTGCTCTCCGTTATTGCGTCGACAGACAACCGCCTGGGTTAGAGTATTTCAATCTCCAGCCGATTATCATACCAGCATTTCAGAGAGGAATTGTCTGGCGTAGAGACAACGTCGACAGCCTCATCGAGTCCAATGCGGTTCTTTTCGGAACAAGTATCCTGGCTCACATTGAGAATCAAGGGCTAATTCTGGTAGACGGGCTTCAGCGTTTCGCGACGGCTACGTCTTTACTCAATAACCTATATCCGAAGGTACTAGCTCCGACACCTAGCGACCAAACGGCGGCACCCTATTTTCAGAACCTCAAAACTCTCGCTAGTTTGAGACAGGCAATTTTCGCGCACAACGATAATGCCTTGCGAAATCATCGTCGGAAGGCCATCCGCGAAAGCTACGGTGATCTGGATGAGAACATAAAAGAAATATTGGACGTAGGCATGCAGTCTAGTAACGTTCAAGAATTCGCGACAAACGTGGAAAGGATGTTTTTAAGAAAGCAGATTGCGATTGATCCATATTACGGATTCAATCGAACAATCGAGTTGGCTCAGACATTCATAACTCTGAACTCCGAGGGTGTAGATTTATCTCCGGTTGATCTGTTGCGTGCCGTTCTTGTCGACCGAGCTTTTGCACTTGGGTGGGCTTCTTCCGACGTTGATCAGATGGAAAATGATTTCACAGATGTTTTTGTAAACCATCCGAATAAAAACGAGCTTAAAGCTCTGGGAAATATTCTGTATGAAGGGGTTCGAGATGATTCTGACCCTGTAAGCCGGAAAAGAATCTTTCCCAATTGGGACACGCTTACACTTGACGACGTAACAAAGCTGCTTGATTTCGTCCAAAAGAGTCTCAATGCCGGGCTTAGCCGGGAGTTTCCATACTTAGACGAGATACTCGAATCCGGAAGCCTACCGTTTGCAATCACGGTTTTACATTTCTATCTGCAGTGGATTGCCGACCCAAACAAAGCGCCGGATTTCTATGATGGTTCTTTATCAACATCTGCCGATCTCCACTTGCTCCTTCGAGCTTATTACAGGAAGATCGCGGATGGCTCAATAGGGCGGATTGGCGACATTGCAAGGGAAGGAATACTCAAAGGAACATTGGATACGGTACAAAAAATTGCTGATAGAATAAACCCTTCTGATGCGGGCAGCATTTCAGACGAACCGGCAAAAGGATGGCTGACTCAAAGATTAAGAGAGATTGATAAGACGCGCGCCCCTCGGATGTTCAATGCCTGCCTGCTCCCTTTACGTACTGAGTCGGGAGGTGCCTTCTCGCCTTTTTTGTTCGGGCGCGGGGAAGACTCATGGAACATCGATCATTTGATTGCCAAGAAATTGATAAGGGCCAACGCACCTGGAGAAAATGAAGCTGAGAGGCTGCCTAATTTTTCACCCCTTCCGACCAGAGTCAATAAGAGCATTCGAAATAATCCGTGTTCTACAAAGCTTGGCCCACAGGGTCCGTACGTACTAAATGTCGAACGCGGGAAGCATACCTATATTGATTGGCTTGTTGAGGTTCAGTATCCATCCTTTGTATCCGACCTGGATGATCAAAAGCTTCTAGTGCCGAATGCGAATCCCGCAATTGGAGACAAACGGATTGAAAAGTTGGTTGACATCTTGTTACCACGCCTCTGATTATTGGGGGAGGCTGGGTCGCCTACTTGAAAGTCACAGTTTGTCGCGGAGGTTACGAACGCCTTTTCTTGAGCAGAAAATTCAACCAGAGGATTCGATTTTGGCTGGAACGAATTTCTTCGGATTTCCAGAAGGCAAGTTCGCGAAGTGCTGGAAAGTACGCAAGAACTTCTCTAAAAGAGTCCATGGTGTAGTAGTTAAAAAATCTTCCGTCTTCCGCGACCCGTTCACCTTCGCCTTCCTTGAGTGATAGATATAGTATGCCGCCAGTTTTAAGCGCTATGATTAAGCGATTTATGACATCGTGCATTTCGCGCTTCGGAACATGGAGTAGAGAGGCGCAAGCCCAAATACCATCAAACTTTTCTTTGAATTCTAATTCTTGAAAAGAAACAACTTCACAACGTTGGCCGGTGAAATGTGTGGCGAGGTCAGCCATTTCCACAGATCTGTCAATGGCTGTGACGCGATAACCTTTTTCCAAAAACGCCTTTGTGTCCCGTCCAGAACCACAACCAGCATCAAGAATATGCGCGCGTGGTGCCATTTCCTTCAAAAACGGCTCGTAAACGTCATGCATATCCAAATCTACAGTTGACTTGTAATATTCCTGGCTATGATGCTGGTAGAACGCCTGAGTTGTAAGATTACCAGGTTCACCGTTTTTGATTTGTAAAGTTTTCATCTGTTCCGCTTTGCCTCAAGGATGGGGAGAGCTTCCAACATGCGTTTACTTGCTTCAGCGTAACCATCAAGAAAATCGTTGACTTCGCGATAACCCTGCTTGATCTTTTCGTTTAGATCGCGTGGATAGTATCCTCGCTTATGCCATCCCGGTTCATAAGGTTTCGTCTCGGGACTCTTATGAATTGAAGAAAGAATGGCATAGTGAGCCATGTATTCACCAAGTAGTTCGATGATATCCTTGGAGGCCAATCCCGCATTTTCGGAGATTATCTTTGTCATCCGGTCTCCTATTTCAAGGATACCCACTACCAAAGGTAATGCTTTTGGATTCGCCTTCACCGCCGGCAACTGATCAAGCAACCGAAACCCCTTCCAAACGCCATAACTGGCGAGCACGAGCAAGGTGTTTCCCTCGGCATCACGTTCCGCCAAACGTTTGTACCGCTCTGGCTCATCCTCAGCGAGTTGATCAAGCATTTTTTGGTAAAGCGATTCACTTTGGTTGAGAAGAGCGAACATCGGTGCGTAGAATAACTCCATTTGCTTAAGGCGATAATCCAAGATCTTTTGTGTTTGTTCGAAAATTGCTTCGTGTCGGGCGAGTTCCATCGCTCGTTCAGCCGTGAGAACGGCCCGTCGTTCCTCGCGCTCACCAGCCTGAAGTGCTCGCCGCTCCTCGCGTTTACCGGTCCAGTATTGACCAACTAGCAGCGCCATTGCGCCAAATATTGCGGCACCCAAAGTCGAAAGACCAGTAATAATGGGAACGGTATAATCAGTCTGTTGGCCACCCTTTGGGACCTTTCCTAGATCTATCTCAACCTGAAGGACACGATCCGTTAGGCGTTGTAAATCCTCCTTCATCGGATCAATCTGGCTCGGTTGGACGGGCGTTGCTTGAGTCTGTGAAGAGGTATTGGCCTGTGGAAACGCTCGAAGTTTTACGAATAAGAGAGTAAAACAGAAATAAGAACAACCGCGAATAGCCAATATCGTTTCATTTGCATGGGTTTAAGGGTTCTGAATGTTTAATCTTGTCGATAATATCGCTAAGTCGTGAAGGTTTTTCGCTAATTTATCAAGAATCAGCACGCCACGATTGATGTGGGCCCTAAATTGCTCATTTATGCCGCGCTGATAGGACAAGTTGTACTTCACACAGGATTGCTTCAGAAGGACTACGAAAAGTTCGTCATATTCTCCAGTGAGAGTGAACCGATTGAATTCTTTTCCGTCTTGCTGATAGATCTCCGGATTTGGTGGCAACGATTCTCTCAAGGACAGACAGAATCCTATTCGGCAAAGAATATTAGGTGTTAAACCAGTCCTTGCCTGAAGTATCTTCAACCGTTCCGTTACTTCACGGGAGACATAAAGTTTGTTCAGCCGCATTTGACTACCTCTTTATGCTCCCAGAAGTATCCTTCCTTTATACTGGTTGATCCGTCCTTATTGTTGTATTCAAGATGATACGCATGGGAGATCTCAGGCGTGAGCACTTCAAAATAGTGCTGATCAATCTCGGTATCGGTAGAAAGAATGATAACTTGATGGCTTGCACGTGGGAAATAGTTTTCAACTATGTGCCTACGGTGATCACTATCGAGTCGTCCAAGAGGAGTATCGATCATCACGGGTAATGGCCGTCCGGAAACCTTAGATAACGCCCAGAGTAGCGAAATAGCGTAGATCTGCTTTTCACCTGCAGAAAGCTGATTTTTGGCGATTTGCACCGCATGCCTGTTGTAGAGCGTGACTGAGAAATCTTCTTGATGAATTTTTACCTCGCTGAGGACATCTTCCTTCCGTGCAAGGTTGTTAAAAATTGAAGAAAAGCATTGTTCAAGTTCCCGAAGTTTTTTTCGCCTGACCTGGGAGATGAATTCAGTCAGGACACCGCCAACCTTATTTGCAAGGGAAATCCGATCCGCAATATCTTCTCTCTCATCCAAACGGTCATACAGTTTTTTCATGCCTCTGAGTGTCTCCTGAATCTGGAACTTGAGGCTAGAAATCTGCACTCCTAAAGCACTAGTTTCACTCTGAAATGATCCCAAAAGCTTATTCGCTTCTGAAAGATCATCGATGATCGGCTTTACCGCCTCTTCTGGTGGGATTCGCTGAATTTTTCGTTCTATCTTTTCAAGATCTCTAATTGATCTTTCCATTGCACTGGACAGAGTCTTCATCCCTTCTGGAACATCTCCAATAATTTGAGTAAGCATACTCATCAGTTCCGTTTGCAAAGACGGGGAAAGGTCATGAATCAACTGAATATCGGCGGAGCCTTCAGGAGAATCCTGATTCGTTATCGATGTTTTCACAAACTCTGCAATCTTACTTGCTAGTGGTTTTGGAGCACCAGGGAGCTTTGAAATATAGAGCTTTGTTTGGGAAGCGACTTTTTCAGCAATTGTACCGAGCTGCCTGTGGAGAGCATCCCAATGCCTATGATGCCCTTCGTTTACCAGTTGTTCAGATACCTGAAGGCACAATTCTGGTATCAAGGAGAATGGATAGAGCCCGGCGCACTGCTCCCGGATCTGGTTTCGCACAGTTTCAATCGCTTGTGATAACCGAGCCTTTTGCTCGTGAAGTGCCTCGCGATCCTTGATCCAAAGGCCACCCCTCTGTGAAAGCCTCTGTTCCAACAACGCGATTTGGGAGGTTAGCTCATCAATCTCCATTTTCTTCGAAGCCAAGACTTGCTCTAATTCCCTAAGCTTTGCCTCAAGCTCATTCTTTCTGCTTTCAAGATTGAGAATTTGTTTTTGGATTTCTCCTTCTTCAGAAGATTTTTTTTGGCGGCGCACGTAAATATTCAAATCGGCCTGCAGTCTATCAACCAAGTCAAGACCAAGAAGATTATTAATGGATTCTGCTAACCTAGTATCACCTTTTTCTCCATAAGCCAATTGTTGAATATGTTCACCGTCGAAAAAGAAAAGCTGGGCAATACCTTGCGGAATCAGATCTTGAACGAAGTCTTGCCAGTAATCTGCTTCCAGCTCAGAAAGTAGACAACCATTTCTATAAACTTTAAGCGTCTCATCGATTCCTTCACCGTTGTCCAACCAAAGTCTTTCGATCACAAAAAGTTCAGCTCCTTCCCCGTTACCGTATTCGAATTCCAACTTGATTGCTGCACTGCTTGAATTGAGCGCAAACGGTGGATAACGGTGAATGAGACCTCTCAGATATTCCTGATATTCCTTATTACTCACCTTCTTGGTAAGTGAGGCTCTTCCGTAGAGACAAAGACGTACGGCTTCCAAGATTGTAGTTTTTCCTGAGCCGTTCATCCCTCCGAACAAAATTATGGGATTCTGCCGACCTCCTTGATAACCTCTTGGAGAAAGATCCAATTCCTGCTGTCCAGCAAACACTCCAAAATCATTAAGAGTCAGCTTTCGGATTATCATGGCTTCTGTTGCTTTGCACGCTTGTTCTTTTCTTGGATCCGGTGGAGTATCTCCTCTTCCGGCCTCCAGACTTCGCCTAAAACCGTGTCAATGCGGTCAAAAACACCGGCCCTCTTGTTCATTCTGTCCAATTTTTTTTCTTCGTCCAAAAGCTTCATGACAAGGGCCAAAGGAACATTATGACCTTGACAAATGGATTCAAGAATCTCTTTATCCCTAATACTAAATCGCGAAGTGTCATCCTGAACCCAGAGAAGATCCTCGCCAGTTACTTCGCGGTAGATCTTTGGAACTGAGTCTTCCCAGTCTTGTTCCTCGGTTCGCCAGATTCGACGAATTTCGTGCAATTCCGCCCCGGAGATCAACGTAAGTTTCGGATCAGGGCCGTTCTTTCGCACCTCCAATTGTATCTGAAGGAGCTTTCTCAGAAGATCTCTCCGAAATGATAGATAATATGGACCACGAATAAGGCTCTCGCCATCCCTTTTCAGAAGTGAATGTCCATTCCGTCGCTTGTAGCTTCGATACTTCGCTTTGTCTTCCTGCGTTGAAGCCAATAAGTTGCGAAAGTCAAGAAGCGGCTGCATCCATTCTTGGCCGCCTTCTTCTATTAATCCTTCAAGCGAGTGATTCTGTTGAACTACCGTACAAGTCCAGCAGCCGAAGCGACTATTTCCGCATGAGGGCGTTGTGGTATCGACAACCAACGGACATTCACCCGCTTGGGCGTTCCGATATAGGGTCACAAGATCGCGATTATTGTTACCCCAAGGCGATGGAACCTGAAGAAGATAAGTCCATACGTCGTTCAGCGTAAAGTCTTCAATGGGTGTGTATACGAACGCATTGGGTAATGTCGAGTGTCGGGACAAAAGGTTGCCCTTAATCTTATGGAGGTTCATAACCTGGGCTCGTGTCGCACTTTCAGACCTACGGACCCCCAACACCAATATGACTTCTCCGTACTCAGAGACCTTCTCAAGAATGAACTTATTTGCTGGATCAATCTTCATCCTATCCGTACACCATCGGAATCGTTTTGAAGGCGCTGAATAGCCTCGCCCGATGAGATTTACCCAGAAAGTGTCATGGACTTCAGGAATGACAATTGCGGCTTCAAACGGCAGGATCTGCTGTTCGGCTGTTGTTTTTATCAGTTGAAGAGTCTTTCTAATATATCCGACAATGACAGGGGTTTCTACTAGAGTGTCAGAAGAGATAACGTATATCTTTTTTATCAGATCTCGTTTGGGGAGTTCGCTGAGCGCATAGCAGATGAGTTGAAGTGCGGCAGTTGAATCCTTACCTCCGCTATAACCTATGACCCAAGGTCGCTTATCGGATCTATATAGATCCTGGATCTCTTGATATATTTGCTTGATCGATCTGGATTCAAATACTGATTTCCCGTTCTGCTCACTCATAGATATAGTCCTTCCTCAGCAAAGGAGTTGCGTAATACTATGGCAAACAGTGGAAGGCCGGATCTCACCTCAAAAAGTCTCCAGCATGTTGAAGCTGAGTTCGATATCTTTTTTATAATCCAGCTTCTTTTTTCTGAGCCGAAGTTCCAAACATCTCTCTTTTCTATTTTACACATTACGCCACAGACAAACAACCGTCGGTTGTCAATAGCGCCATTTGAGGTATTCAACGTATATCTAGTCAGATTTGACTGATTTATAGTAATGTATGCCTTAGAGCAAGTCAAATATTACTTTTGGCATTTGATGGCCGCGCGGAATAAGAAAACAGAAGATGGGTTTGTAAAAAGGCTCAGAGAAGTCGTCATCAAGGTAGCCACAAATAACGTAAGTCGGTTTGCCAATACGCTGAGATTGAATCAGTCGCTCGTAAACAAATACGTAACGGGGAAAACGGAGCCAGGGCTCGTATTTTTCCAAAAGCTAATACAAGAATTTCCGGAAACTGACCTGCATTGGCTGCTAACGGGTGAATCTAAAAAGACAATGAAGAAACAAATCGAGAGGACTTTCGAGAACTATGCTTCTCGCCTATCTCAGCTCCCCCCTAAGCAATTGGAAAATGTGCTCGCCTTGCTTGAAGCTGTAATTGAAACGCAATTGAAGACAGCAAAGAGAAAGAAGTAGTAAGGCAAGTTCATCTCCTTTCGATTTCCGCAAAATAACAATCAATCATCCAACGTAGAAGTTCTTGTCCCATTCGCTGGTGTTGGTACCTTTCAAAAGCTCGACGAGGTTCAATTTGCGCTGAATGGCGCCTCGACGAGCCCCAGGAACGGCTCCCTCCGCAAATTTTTGCCAAAACTGATATCACATGGCTGATGCGAAACAGCTGATGATTCAGGATTCCAATCCGGATTTCAGCAAAGCGAATGGAGGAAGAAAAGATGATGTTGAGTGACCTTGAGTTCAACGATTGGTGCAGAAAGATGAGTCTATCCATTGAGGCAAAAGCATTGATTCAGCGGATCCGAACATCGCCGCCATATCGGAATGTTGGCAGCAATGGAAAGAACGTTCGATGCTTCTTTCCAAGTCGTAAAATGGGCGTGACCATACAATGCGAAAGTCACAGAAACGAACTTGCTGCGGCTTACGAGCTGGAACACGACAACGATGTTCTGGAGTATTACGATCAGCCGGGACAAATCAAACTTGTCTACCTGGCAAAAAATTCGAAAAGGGTTGGGACTTCCCACTGTCCGGACTTCTTCGTTTTGCGCAAGGGATGCGCTGGATGGGAAGAGTGCAAAGAGGAGTCTGAGCTGGATCAACTTCGGGAAAAGAGTCCCAATCGTTATCTTCGCGACGAATCCGGTAACTGGACATCGCCACCAGCCGAAGAATATTCAAAACGACACGGTTTCTACTACCGTATTCGATCCTCAAAAAATATCAATTGGATCTTCCAGCGAAACATTCAGTTTCTTCAAGATTATCTTCTGCATGAACATTCAACAATACCGGAAGTAAAGCCCGATGTCTTCGAAATTATCTCATTAACCGGACGTATTACCCTTGAAGAACTGTTTGTCAAAACAGAGAAAGAGATATCACGTGACGAAATCTACTACATGATCGCTACGGGTGGAATCTTTGTTGATCTGAAATCCGCCCCACTTGTTGAACCGGAAAAGGTTCAGGTCTTTGCTAATGAAGAGTCGTCTGCTGCATGGACGAAGATGTTTCAGAGCTCTAAATCTCTTCCTGCTGTGCGAAAACCCTACGTTGATATATCCCCAGGTCTCACCCTGGAATGGGACGGACAAAGCTGGCAAGTGCTGAACGTAGGCGAAACGGCCGTAAGCATTTCGCGTGAAAACAGGTTAGTCGAATTACCACTTTCTTCATTCCAGGATCTTGTCAGGACCGGACGAGTTAACAACCTACCCGCCCAAACCGAAGTAAAGGAAAACTCGCAGCTGCTTGAAAAACTGGGAGCAAACAAGAAGGATCTTGAAGTTGCGAACAGCAGGTACGACATCATTTCGGATTATTTAAGACACAAGGTTCTCCCGACTGACGGCAAACCTACTAGAACTCTTTTCCATCACCTTGCAGCGTTTCGTCAGGCAGAGGCAGAACATGGATGCGGCTACATCGGCCTTCTTCCTAAAAAGCGATCAGGAAATCGCTTGAGGAAACTTCCTCCAGAAACGCTGAATCTCCTTCATCAATTCATTGAGGAAAGGTATAAGAACATCCGGCAAATGCGGATGTTTG
This sequence comes from bacterium, assembly GCA_022616075.1. NCBI lineage: Bacteria > bacterium. Next base: position 9,485 of record JAKEFK010000206.1, on the reverse strand, counting down.
AAGTCCATTCTATGTATGTTCAATCATGCGAACAGCAGGGTTTACTTGCCGCCAGTTACAGGACTTTTGTAAACGAGATTAAAAGATTGGATCGATACGCCACTACTCTTAAACGAAAAGGCCCGGTGGCTGCGTACAAGCATGAACCTTTTTATTGGACTCTGGAAATGACTACGCCGCGTCACGGTGATCGACCATTCGAAATTTGCCACGTTGATCACACTCAATTGGATATTGAATTGGTATGCCCCTACACAAAGGAAAATCTCGGGAGACCGTGGATGACGATCATGATGGATGCTTACTCCCGGCGAGGTCTTGCGGCGTATGTCACTCATGATCCGCCGTCGTTTCGATCCTGCATGATGGCAATAAGGGAGTGTGTGCGGCGTTTCGGGCGGCTTCCCCAAATCCTCGTTGTGGATGGGGGTAAGGACCTGAATAGCATCTACATGCGAGCGCTCATGGCATACTTTCGCTGCCTGGTAAAAGTTCGACCGGGGAAGAAGCCACGCTACGGATCGGTTTGTGAAAGGCTGTTTGGAACAACTAACACTCAATTCACGCAAAACCTTCTTGGCAATACTCAACTCACGAAAAACGTTCGAGAAGTGACGAAGGATTTCGATCCGAAGGAGCACGCAGCTTGGACACCGGAGCGATTCTACATTCGATTCTGCGAATATCTGTACGATGTCTACGATAATTTGAAACACTCTGCTCTCGGAAATTCTCCGCGCGAAACATTTCTCAGCCAGATGGCAAAAACCGGAGACCGATCCCAACGGTACATTCCCTGGAATAGTGACTTTTTCGTGGCTACGCTTCCGACCACTCCCCGCGGACAAGCCAAGGTCATTCCCAACATCGGGACTAAGATCAATAACATCTACTATTGGTGTGAGGCCTTCAGAGACCCCAAAGTTGAGGGAACGACTGTAGCTGTTCGATACGACCCTTTCGATGCAGGAACAGCATACGCATTTGTTCGCGACCAATGGATACAATGCCAGTCTGAATATTTTTCCATTTTCCATGGAAGATCTGAACGGGAGATCCGAACTGCCTCCGAAGAACTCCGCAAACGATTAAAGAGAGATTCAAAGAGCCTCTATACAACTGCCAAGCAGCTCGGTGCATTTCTTCTTAACGTTCAGGATGAGGAAAAGGTTCTCTTGCAGCAGAGACGCGACCGCGCCGGCAAACAAATCATCAACTCCATCAATCAGGGATTTGAATCTGCTTATCCTGAATCCGATGACAATCTCGAATTGACCGCGGGCAAACTCTCATTGCCTGAACCGCAGAATAATCCTCCAGCAGAGGAAGCAGTTCAGGGCGATACCCAGGTTGAAACAAATTCAGAAATCGAAGTCTTTGGAGAGTATTAAACATGAAAAAACACATTGGTTTCCCTCGTGATTTGCTTGAAAGATCGATTGATGAGCGGCTCCAGTATTTTGAGTCGTATACCATGGCACATCCTTTTCAGGCTCAGACCCTCGCGAAAGTCAAGCGGTTCATTTTTCACCCGGGAGGAGTACAAATATTGAATCTTTTCGGAATTCCAGGCGTGGGCAAGAGTAAGTTGATTGAGTGTTTGGAACAGCAGGTTTGGCAGGAAATGGTCCCACTACTGGAATTGGATCCTGGGCGCATTCCGATTGTAGTTGTAAAGGCGCCGAGCCCACAGTCGACAGCATGGAGTTGGGCGGATTACCATTTCCGTTTTTTGAACGCCTGCAAGGAACCTCAGATTAGACACAAAATATTACCTGCTTCGATGTGGCGGACAAAAACGGATCCTGCAAAAGGGACCACGATTCAGCGAAGAATGTCGGGGCTTGAACTTCAATATGCAGCCGAGAAAACTCTTGAATACCGCAAGTTGCTGGCCGTTGTGATCGATGAGGCGCAGCACTTAGCAAAAATCGGGTCAGGTCGTAAGCTGCTCGATCAACTTGATTACGTGAAGTCTCTTGCGGAGCGAACGCGTATTCTTCACATCCTTGTTGGACCTACTGAACTGCTTTCTTTCCGAAATCTTAGCGGTCAACTGAGCCGCCGCAGCAAAGATATTCCGTTTGAGCGGTATCGTTTTGAACGGAAACAAGACATAAGAATCTTTCAGGGTGTAATTCTAACTTTCCAGAAACACCTGCCTATTTCTGAAGAGCCTGATCTGGTTACAAACTGGGAATACCTCTATTTGAATTCATTAGGGTGCGTCGGAATTCTCAAGCAAATGCTGCTCAGAGCATTAACACATGTCATTACAGAAGGGCGAAACAAAATGACAGCACAAGATCTCAAGGACGCAGAACTTTCTGATTCTCAATTGGAGAAAATCGCCTCCGAGGCTGCTGAATTTGACGCACTCCTTACCAGTAATCCAAACCGCAGGAAGAGGATCATGGCACTCATTGGAATGGACAAAGTATCGGACAAGTCGTTGGTCAGCAACGACGAGAGTAACTCGCGTAAACCCCCTGTTGGAGTTGCGAATCCGAGGCGGTATCCGGTTGGGGGGAACGAAAATTGAACCGCAGTGTCTACCCATCGTGGGATTTTCCAACGCGGCGAATCCCGACCCGTAGTTCATTTTTCAGCATCCCACCACTGGGCATGATGAACGGTATGAGTGAGTGTCTCACCGGATTCATTTGTCGGCTAGACGAAGCACACAGCCTTTCGTGTGAATCATTGATGAAGGAGATGCTCAGATATAGTAATGAAGATTACCATGTTTCAAAATTGCTAACTCCATCTTTTCGAAAATATTCCGGGGCGCTTAACGGAATCGGGCTTACAGCATCCAGATGGGCAAGAATTGTGAGCCGGTGCACGCTTAGACCTGAGTTGGAGTTTCTGACTTTCCTGCCTTGGAAACGCATGATTTCGCCGCGGGGATTAATACGTCAACATTCCGCATGGTGTCCTCTTTGTTATGAGGACTGGAGGCACAAAGAAGAAATAGTTTATCAACCGCTAATCTGGTGTGTTCGAACCGTGCATGTTTGCCGTCGTCACAAATGTCTCCTTGAGGAAAGATGCCCTGCATGTCACTGCTTGCAGAATTGGCTAGCGCCTAAATCGCTTCTGGGATACTGCTCGCGTTGTAGACATTGGCTTGGCCTGTCCGAAAAGTCAGGATCCGGGCTAATTCAAGAGGATCAATGGCAATACGAAGTTTGGAAAACGATGTTCGTTGAGGCACTAATTTCTCATAGCTGGAAGTTACAATCAGAATTCTCAAGGACGCTGCTGTCCAAATTTCTATCCGTTTTAGTCGACAAATACGCGTCGGGCAGCATTTCCAAATTTGCCTCGCAGGTTCATACCCGGAAAAACACTCTTTGGGGCTGGAAGTCCGGAAATTTGAGGATATCTCTTCCGGAGTTAATCAAAATTTGCTACTGCTGCGGAATTGAAGCAACTGGTCTGCTCAAGTTCAAGCAGAATGGATTTCAATTTCGCAGAAAATCAATTCGAACATTTACCAATAGTCAGTCTCGTAAGGTGAAGCACCACTACGAATTCGATCTTAAAACGATCAAAGGAATTCTGGAGTGCGAGTCTCAAAAACGCGAGCCACAGTCACTGGAGAAAATTGCAAAACGGTTGAGATGCAGCAGAAGATTTCTGTATGGAAACTTTCGCGAGCTTTGTGTGCGCATATCTTCGGCCTACCAGCAAAAAGTCTGCGAAAATCGGCTACAGAAGCGAACTCGTCTTCTAAATGAAATCCGGAAAGCGGTTATTAACCTTCATTCAACTGGAGTATATCCATCGAGAAGAGCTGTGGATCGAGTCGTCAGGAAATACAGGGATCCGAATCATCGAATGGCACTTGAAACACTCCGAAATGCTCGAAGGAGTCTGGGTATCGACTGAAAAACATGGGGCTTACGCCGAGAATTTACAAGAAAGTTGAATCTGAATTTACGATACCATCCCGCACGAGGCTCAGCTTTGTGCGTCCAATGGGGATCGGCAGCTTGTGGGTAGAAGGGTTGGCCAGCCTTATTTCCAGAACGGCGGAGATTCACTCAATTCCGACTTCGGTATTGGTTTTCAAGGAGATGGGCAAGTTAGGTACAGGGGCATGGGTAAAATTCAGACTGGGAATGTTTCACGCTCGAATCATGGCTTCAGATGATGCAGCCCAGGAGGTTGCAGGTATTGTTGAACGCCTAACAGGCTCTTCTGAAGGACGTCATACGGCAGTGATCTTTTGCGGGGAAGCAATCAGCAGAGTTGACCTAATCAAGCCATTCCGAGACTGGTGTTCACAGTGTTATCAGGAGTGGTCAGATTCAAGTTTAACGGTCTATGATCCGCTGATTTGGGCAATTGACCCAGTGAGGATTTGTCCAAAACATCAAGCTGAGCTAACGACCAAGTGTCCGGGATGCTTGAACAGAATCCTCCACCTCGATTTGCTGTCGCGCCCAGGATACTGTTCCCGCTGCGGCGAATGGCTCGGTCGATACCCTGACAGTAATTTGTCCGAAAGCCAATCCGGTGGAGAATGTCCTGATGACACCTGGCAGAAATGGGTCATATGCAATACCGGCGAATTGATCGTGGCTGCGCATTCAAACCAAGAAACGCTTTCCAAGAACAAATTGATTGCCTCAGTCCGATCCATTTTCGCATCTGCTCAAGACAAGCAATTTCCAAGTACCTTCGAATTGAATAGACGTATTATTTTCAACTGGTTGAATGGCGCGAGTACACCACGACTGAAATTGCTCTTGGAATTCTGCTTAGTCTTCAACGTCCGCTTGTGCGATTTGGCATTTGGGGAGAAGAAGGAAGCTCACATCAAAAGCCGAAGAAAGGACTATGCGCACATTAAAGAATCACTTTTACGGGGCCTCGAAGAATTTCCACCTCGCTCTCTAAGAAAAATTTGTTCCGATCTTGGCGTTGCAAAAAGAACTGTTCGATCGCAATTTCCGAGCTTGGCAGACAAGATAATTCTAAATTACCGCGGCTCTGGGAAACGTCTTTGGGGACCCCAAAAAAGAAGAGGTGTGCCTGGACATAAGAAGACACCAGATTTTCTCGTAGAAGCGAAGAAATATTTGGAACAATTATTAAATGAAGAACCCCCTCCACCTTTGCAAAGGGCCTGCAACTACCTTGGCGCTGATAGAAAGTGTTTGCGGCGGCATTTTCCTGAATTGTGTAAAAGAATCAACCTGAATTTTCAGGCTTTTTATCGCGGACTGTCGATGCAAGATTCCTTTCATGACCGTGCAAAAAGTTATCTGGAGAAAGCGGTCGCTGAAATTCCTCCACCTAGCTTCAGCTATGTTTGTCGGACGCTCACGTCCTCAAGAGCCGCACTGTTAAGGCGTTTTCCCGAATTGGTTTCAGAGTTGACGGAAAAATCCAAAGCATACAGAAAACGCAACCTAGAATCGATTGAGCATGAACTGAAACAGGCTTTAAAGACCGATCCGCCTCCGGCGCTGTTTGCGATTTCAAAACGATTGGGAGTTTACATAACGACACTGGAGAATCGATTTCCACATCTTAGCCGCGCCATAGTTGAGAGACGGAAACGCTACTTTTCATCGAAGTTGGTATCGATTGATGAACTCCTGAGGGTTTTGGAGGAATATCCACCGCCGTCAGTGTCGGCGATTGCTAACCGTTTTCAATGCCGTCCAGACAGTCTTAGTTACAGGTTCCCATCGATTGTCAAAACGATAGCTTCAAACCATCGACAACACCAAAAGTTACATTCTGAACAATTAAAAAGTCAGTTCAGGGAGGAATTGACCAAAGTGGTTTTGGAAATCATTGCGGAGGGAAACGTGCCTACCAATAACGCCGTCTATGCCCGGATGAAAGGCGTGAAGTGCCGGGCCATGATCTGCGAAACCCTACGGGAAGTTTTGAATACATTGTAGATCCCAAATACGTTTTCAAGAAAAAAAGAATAACAACCCCCAAGAAGGCCATTAGACAATTATTATGCTTAGGCTGACAAATCAATGTACAATTGGTATCAGATTCAATGCCCGAGATCACTCCTCCATGGGTAGAGGGAGAGAAAATCCCTGACGAACGAGTCCAAGACATTTTTCAACCTCCCCCAGAAATCCCAACGAAATTCTACCGTAGCGCATTAGTAATTGGTTCTCGGGGCGCGGGAAAGACAACCCTTCTTCGCTACCAGAAGCATGTGCATGATGGTATTGCTGCTCATATATCTTTAGCTACTGAGTTTGCGAGCATTACGAAACAGACAGGGTTGGGGGCCCTTGCATTCGACATCCCGACCGCGATTGAACCGCTCATAATTGGAAAAGCCACGGCTCTTTTAGCTCTAAGTATTACTGATCGCCTCTTAAAGAAAAATGTTATTCCCTCCTCTGAAGCCCTTGCCGGATGCTTGCCTCAACAGTTTCGGCCAAAAACTGTTGTAGGCGCTGAATGGATTGCAGCTGCAAGATTTGATGTTGCGAAAGCTCCGCTGGAAGTGTTTGAAGGGATTTCAGAACTAGGTGCCTTGCCAGCGTATGTATCGGAGCTAGGCGAGCAATCCGAAAAAGTGAAGGGTGCCCTTCTTTTGTTGCTGGACAGGGCAGATATGGTATTGGCTCCTTCCCTTATGCCTGTTCTTGAACTTCTTGATCAGTCCAATAGGTATATTGCTCTGGTTGCAATGAGGCCAGGCCACACAGTTGCGGTAGCCGATTCGGTGGTGGCGGGTGATCACTATGCAATTGTTCATCTTGGTGTCTTCCCCCGGTCCCAAGAGTGGATAAAATTTGTAGAAGCAGCAGTGCAAGCTCAATGTAAAAACTTCTCGACACTCCCAGAAAACATCAAAAGCTTAATATTAACAATTTCGCGTGACTCTTTGAAAACGTCCTTAGAACTCACAGCACGATATCTTTCGGTTCCCGTACAACAGAGAAACGATGAACTTAAATCCTCGCTTGATGACCTGCGGGAAAATCAACTTGTAGCCTCGCAAAAAAGTTTGCAGAAGTATCATCCGAATTTCCGTCAGATGATAAATGAGCTTCGAGAGGAAGCACTGAAGCGCTATGGTCGCATCACAGGGCCTGTTATGATTTCGATCAAACAACGACCTCCAGAAGGCCTTTTTGATACTCACAATCCTCTTAGCCGTTTCATAGAGATGGCTCTTCGGTCGGGAGCTTTATGCATGCCAGAAAGCCACCGTTGGGTTCCTGGCCTACGACCGACCGAGTTAGAAATTCCACCTATTTTGCTTTGGCACAGACAGAGTTCATTTTGGGATCATGCATCGCTTGAATCTATCCATCTCACGCGCAAGGAGAATGAAGTTTTGCAGCAAACTCTTGGCCCTCGAAAGCCACCAACTCTCTTTGTTGCTTATCGAATGACGTTTGAAGAGAGTAAACGTTTTCGACGTGAATTTGAGGAGTCTGTTCGGTCTCGTCCAGATCTCTCTTCTGTCAAAGTCGTAGACGGGAAAGTACCAGCCGGAGCATTGTGGGCCAAAGTTATTCGAGAAAGAATAAGCGCTTCCAAGGTAGTCGTAGGAGACGTGACCGGAACGCGACCGGATGTTTTATTTGAACTTGGCTTTGCTTATGGGCTTGGCAAGCACATCATACCTGTGGTTTCTGGCCCTGCGGATCTTTCTACGCTTCCAGAGTGGTTAGGTGCAACACAGGTTGGTCATTACCGAGACCAGATCGGCTTAATGGGACTTATGTCCAGTATCGCGACTCATCTCTCGGATCCGGAATTCACGCGTCTGCCACGCCAGCCTCACCCAATTCCCGCGTTAAGCGTCTGGCTGCGCGAACTCAATTGGAATAAGCATGCACAAGATCAGTTTGTAAATCTTGCAAAGAAAGAAGGCTTAAAATATGAAGTGATTTCTGACTCTAACATTACAAGCATCCGCCGAGCATCTAGCGCCTCACTGCTTATCGTTTCTCTTGATGGAACAGAACCGGACGCCCTCATGCACTACATTTGCGGCGCAGTGTGTGCGAAGCCCAAAGCTGGATATGGTAGGTTATTGGCAAGAATGATATTGATTTTAGAGGAACCCGGTTATCCCAAAAACAGCCTTGTTGCTGACAGTTTACGCCATTGCCATGATACAGTTCGTGTCATAGCATCGAGCCAACTAAAGGAAGATACTGAAAGATTCTTAAAGAATTACAAAAAGTGGGTTACTACTAATCCGGCTTCCAGGAGGAAGTAATGCTGAACACAAAGCTTTCCATCGTTTCTACGCCCAGAAGTATGCAAAGTCTGCTTGGCAATTCATCTTCTACAATGTGGGTTGGGGCCCTTAGTTTTGAAGAACGGTGCGTCGCTTCTCTCTCGAAGCTTTCCGGAGAAGATCTTCGTGTCAATGCTGCCGTGGCGTTGGGTTATTCTACTCAGGTGAACCCCAGCTCAGATGATCAGGCTCGAAGAGCAAGGAACTTGGAAATCCTCTCCGATCTCAAATCAAAAGCGTATGATGAAGAAATCCGACTTGTTCGCATTGATGCTTACTCGTTTCAGGGATTGCAGGATGCAATGGAAGATTTAATCGCGAGGGACAATCCGAAGTTCGTCATTTTCGATGTCAGTTGTATGACAAAAATACATGTCTTAGCCCTTGCCGCAATGCTGAGCAGATCCCAGTTAAGGTTCGAATGGTCTGTCTGCTATTCGATACCGGAAAATTATGGAAATCTCAGTGAACCTCATAGAAAGTCAGGCTGGCGAGATATTATCGTGGCACCTCTAGCCGAAACTGCCCTGCTTTTTAATGAAGCTCACAGCAGAGGAATAATCATGCCTGGTCATGAAGCTGACCGGTTGATTTTAGGTCTGGCAGAACTCGAACCGTCTGGAGGTTTGATACTTCTTGTAAATACGCCCAACAGACCAGACTTACGTTATCTAAGTGAGCGCAATAACCACAAAATTATGAGACAGTTAACCAGACTACGCTCGAGCGATTGGGTCATCAAGATCGTCGGACTTGTTGATCTCGATAATCTTGCGAGATACGCAAAAGAGCAGATCAACATCGCAAAGGAATTTGATGCTCCTGTAATACTCTTCCCCTACGGCCCGAAGTTATTGCTGTTTTTCGTCGCATTACAACTTTCTTCAGAATATCCTGAGGCTTCTTGGTTCGTCTATCCTATACCTGCCGCTTACGACATCAACTACAGCGAAGGCATCGAAAGTACACTGTGGCTAGTTAATGAGACTGTCGAAACCTCTCATTTTGTAGTATGAATCAAGTCGATCCTTGCCTTAGGAATGCGAACGATGGGAATTTCTAAGTTCTCCCCCTTCTTCAATACTCCTTGTTTAAGTATTTGCATGAGTTTGGAAGGATAAGTTTGCAGTGCCTCAATTTGGAAGCATCAAGCTTCAGTTACTGCAAACTTATGCTTCTACTTACACTCACCACGCGCGACGCGAAGGCGATTTTATGGCTGGGGGACAGGGAT
>JAKEFK010000205.1 GCA_022616075.1 bacterium | reverse complement strand
TCGACGATGCACTGGGGCATCGACTGCGTCGCGGCGCCTCGCATCTGCCTGCCCGGCGCTCGCGCCATATGTCATCATATTTATGGGAAGGGACACTTAGTCTGTGCCTAATCCCGGTCAAACTCTACTAGTGCTTCGTATAGATTGGAGAAAATCGCGCGAGATTGGGCGTCCGCTGCGCGATCAGGATCCAAAGAATAAAGATTCTCAGTTTGAGCAAGCCGCAATTCTTCGACTGCTTCTTTATTCTGGCAAAGATTCACGAGTATCAGGAAGACCACTAGAGTTTTCAGCGTTGCCATGGGAGCTCTCTTTTATTGTACTGCGGGCTGAGCGCCAATTTTCGCGCGTGGCCGCACTATAGGAAAATCGAACAGCATCATTCGATTTTCGAACACCGTAAGCACTTCCAGTTCCAATCACACCAGAATCTGACCTCTGGCATTCTTCTTGCCAACATCAAATAACGGAAGGAGCCGTGATATGAATCCCAAACGTTATTTGAATGTTCTTGCATTTCTGTTCTGTTTACTCTTCGGGTCCGGCATTTCGGATGCGTTTTCTCAAGAATTGCCTCTACCACCGGAAACGCTGGACGAAACGAAACCTTCAGAATTTCCCGCTGCCGAGACGCAGGAGGTTTCAGGAAACCAGGCATTAAACAATCGAATCCTTGGTGGTCATCTTTTGCGGCGGATCGGGTTTGGTCCTACGATCCTGGAACTGGATTACCTGACACAACATGGGAAACGCGGGCGAACAAATTGGATCATATGGCAAATTTATCCCGAATACATCGACGATTCGGCCCTGGATCCGCTTTTGCCCGCGGTCTCGCTTGAAAACGGAGACTACGATCACATCCGCCGCTGGTATGTTCGAATGACTTATTCACAAAAACAGTTGCAGGAAAAGATGACTTTGATCTGGCATGAACATTTCTCCGTTTCGGATGCGAAGGTTGGATATCCCCAGTTCATGGAAGAGCATGAGAATTTACTGCGATCTTATGCACTTGGGAATTTCCGTGATTTTCTTGTCAGCATTACGATTGATCACGCCATGCTGATCTGGCTCGATAACAATTACAACAACGGAAATGATGTGAAACCGCCGAATGAAAATTATTCGCGCGAATTCCTGCAGCTTTATTCGACCGGTCCAACTCTCCTTAAGCTGGACGGAACACCCATTCGTGACGCAAATGGCAATCCGAAACCGGCGTATTCAGAGAAGGATGTTCGAGAGCTTGCACGATCCATGACCGGTTGGTACATCAATTACTGCGAGCCATTTCCCGATTGCACGGGACCATCCGTCTTTGAGCCAGCGATTCATGACAATCGCGCGAAAAAACTTCTGGGGCGCCCCATACCGGCAAAACTGGGTCAGGAAGAAGTCGGACATGTTGTAGATGTAATACTGAGCGAACGCAGAGACACGGTTGCGGCGTTCATTTCTAAGATCCTGATACAGAAGCTGGCAACAGAAACACCTTCACGCGCTTACGTGAAACGCGTAGCCCGCGAGTTTCGAAAAAGATGGGATCTTCGCGCCGCGGTCTGGTTCATCCTTACCGATCCCGAGTTTGAGGATCCTGCAAACGTTCGAACCCAGTTCAAAGAACCTGTCGAACAGTTTATCGGAGCTGTGCGCGCTCTGGATGGTTGGACGCAAGGCGAGGCGCTCTATCAATGGACCTACGATTCCGCGCAGCTTGTGTACTATCCGCCGTCTGTTTTCAGCTTTTACCGTCCGGGAAACAAAGGACAACTCGTCACCAACTCCCGCGCGCTATTTCGCGACAAAATGGCCGACGAATACAGCACCGGATGGTACGGAACTTTTTTTGATCCCGCAACCATGATCGAACATGGACAACTGGATTCACCTGAAAAAGCCGTCGATTATTTCGTGGATCGTTTGATTGCGTCGCCCATTCAGGAAGAAGTAGGAAACGAGCTGATCCAGTACATGGAAGGCCAGATCACGGATGAAAAGATTCGCGGACTTGTATGGCTGATTCTATGCACTCCCGATTATCAAAGGAATTAGCAAGGAGGATCCTATGCAATACAGTAGAAGGAATTTCATAAAAACAACCGCAATCGCTGCCGCCGGACTTGCCCTGTTTGATCCGAGATACGCATTGGGCCGTTCCGTTTCTACATCAACAGGTAACAAGGTGCTTGTCGTCATCAATCTTCTTGGAGGAAATGACGGCCTGAATACAGTGATACCGGTGTCGTCCAGTCAGTACGACAAGTATCGTGAGCTTCGCAGTTCTCTGGCGTTGGATCGTGACAGCTTGTTGCCACTGGATGGACAACCGGATTTTTCGTTGAATCCGCAGTTGTCCGCGTTTCAGGATCTATTCGGCAAAGGCAAGCTTGCTATCATCAACGGTGTTAGCGTTCCGGAGCAGGCGGTTGGTCTGTTTGATCATGAAGCCGGCCAGTATGAATTTCAGACGTGCGACATTATTCGCAATCTCAGTGGAGGCCCTGCCAGCGGATGGCTCGGGCGCTATCTGGATACCCTGGAAGAGCCGGTGCCAGGACAAATTTCACCCGGCGTGGATATGGGCGGCGGTCGCCTCATGTTAACAGGAGAATCAAAGTTTCCTGTGAGCATCAATTCCATCGATAATTTTCAGCTTCAGGTAAGCTATGACGAACAACCAAGACGAGCAGCATACAGCCGGATCATGGAAATTCCTAACGGAAGCAATGTAGGTGAACGTAACCGGACACTTCGAGTCGAAGCGCTGGCGCAATCGGAAGTGATCGCTGGCGCAACACAGGGTTATCAGCCATCCGTAACGTACCCCGAGACCTATCTCGGATTTCAACTTCGCGATTGCGCAAAATTGATTTACGGTGACGTCGGCGTTCGAGCGCTTGCTGTAGGCATCGGAGGCTTCGACACACACAGCGCGCAAAATCAAGCAAGCGGTGAACAACCGGGACTGCACGATTCTCTTCTGAAAGATCTCAGCGATTCCACCGGAGCCTTCTACCAGGATCTCGTGAATCATGGATTGTCATCAAATGTTCTGATCCTGACCATCTCAGAGTTCGGAAGAAGGGCGTATGAAAACAACGACCTTGGAACGGACCACGGTTTTGCATCGATTGCATTTGCCGCAGGTGATATGGTGCTGGGCGGATTGTACGGAATCTATCCTGATTTGAATCAACTTGTGCTGGATGGAAATCTTGGAATGACAAATGATTTCAGGTCTGTTTACGCGACCGTACTTGGTAGTCATCTCGGTGTTGACCCGCAGCCGATTCTCGATCCCAATCATCTTTACCCTGATTTCGATATCCTAGGGTTTTTATGATTGTTGGGTAAGATAGCTCGTGTAAGAAGGGAGTTGAGGGGATAGCTAGCCTAGGCCGTATTTTTTGATTTTTTCGAAAAGTGTGGAATACGCGATGCCGAGTGACTTAGCGGCCTCCGTCTTATTTCCGTTCGCCTTCTGAAGCGCATTGGTGATCGCCTTCTTTTCGATATCAGCGAGCGAAACTCCTCGCGGATTGGAGCTTGATATGGGAAGGAGCTCTGCAACCGTCTGAACGTCGATCATATCCTGTGACGCGAGGAGCACCGCCCGTTCCACTGTGTTCCTCAACTGTCGAACGTTTCCCGGCCAGCTGTACTCCCGCAAAAAATTCATGGCAGATTCGGTGAATTGTTTTTGGTTTGCTCCTGCAGAACTGTTTAGGAGAAAATGGGAAACAAGTTCAGGAATGTCTTCAGTGCGATCGCGCAAAGGAGGTAGCGCAATTTCGAGAACCGAAAGCCGGTAGTATAGATCCTGGCGAAAATGTCCTTCCTTCACTTCCCGTTTCAGATTACGGTTTGTTGCTGCGATCACACGAAAGTTTGCGCCGATCGGCTTTGAGGATCCGATCCGCTTGAACTGACGAGACTCGAGCACACGCAGAAGTTTTGGCTGAAGTTGAAAATCAATTTCACCGACTTCGTCTAGAAGGACTGTGCCGCCGCCTGCCTCTTCGAACGCTCCTTTTCGCAGGGCCACCGCTCCTGTAAAAGCGCCCCGTTCGTGACCGAAAAGTTCGCTCTCGATTAGATTATCCGGAATTGCACCACAATCGACGACAACGAACGGCAAAGAGTAGCGTGGACCGCTGGTGTGTATGGCCCGCGCAACAAGTTCTTTCCCTGTTCCGGTTTCACCCGTAAGAAGCACGTTCAGAGGCGATTGGGAGACTTTGCGAATCATGTCCACCACATGTTGCATATGTCTGCTACTCCCGCGGAGTTCACCAACAGGTTTATGCGTGTCGCGTCTAATCACTTCCGGGTAAACAAACAGAAACTCGCTCCTTCCCAGGCGAATATTCATCTGTGGTTTTATGTGTGCTTCCTTTACCTGTACCCCATCCACAAATGTTCCGTTGGTGCTGCCCAGATCGAGCAGCAAGAAAGATTCCGGTTGCGGCACAAGTTCCACGTGATGGCGGGAGACGGCATCATCCGTCAAAACAATGTCGTTGTCTGCCGCCGTTCCGATCGTTGTTTTTGTGGATTCAGGGATTAAAAATTCCAGACCGCATTCGGGTCCGCTGCAACATCGCAAAAGCGCGTCTCTCACTGGCAAAACCGATGATTTCTCCATTCGGAACGTATTCGAATCCATTGGATATTCGTCTTACGCTGTTAGCAAAGATTGTACCAGAGCCGCAAACCCTCATTCAGCGACTTTTCAAAGATCGACCATGATTCCGTTATTTGATTTTCCAATACAGTCAATGTCAGTTTTTCGAGGCGTTTCAAGGCTGTTGCGTCGGTTGACTCTTTAGGTAAGAATTCATACGATTTAAGTATGAAATCTATAGTTTCCGAAAAAGGGCAGGTGACAATCCCGAAACCTTTAAGAGAGCGGCTTGGTATCAAAGCCGGCCAGGTGCTGGATTTCCAAGAAGAAGAGGGAGCTCTTGTAGCGCGAAAAATGAAACGGGATGACCCGGTCAAGCGCGTTTACGGAATAATTAGAACCAAACGACGAACTGATGAGATCATTAATGCACTGCGGGGTCCGGGTGAGAAATGATTACAGCAGTCGATACGAATGTCCTGCTTGATATCTTTACAGCGGATATTCAATTTGGATCACGTTCGGCTGAGAGACTCAGTGAATGCATGATCGAAGGTAAATTGATCGGCTGTGAGGTTGTTCTGGCGGAAATAGCCGCAAGTTTTTCAGACATTCGTCTGGCCGAAGAGGCCCTCCAGCAATTGGGTGTTGAATTTGCTGCAATGGACCAGATTTCCTCACTCCAAGCCGGGGTGCACTGGAAAAAGTATCGAGCTTCCGGTGGCACACGGACGCGCATCATCTCCGATTTTTTGATCGGATCGCATGCAAGTAACCATGCCGACCGGCTGCTGACGCGCGATCGTGGATTTTATAGAAAGTATTTCTCAAAACTGATAATCATTGATCCTTCAAGCGATGAATGATGTTCGCCTCAAGTTCACGCTTACAAGCGCGCGCCACATGGCAGCAGCCATTGTGACGCGTGCATGGATGATTTAAACAGGCTAAGAACTCATCGGATTCAGCTTAATTACTGCGAACATGGCTCCTTGCGGATCGATCAACATGGAGAACCGGCCCACATTCGGAATATTTTCCGGAGGCAGCATGACAATTGCTCCTTTGCTTTTTGCATCGGCAACTGTCTGATCGCAATCTGAAACCGCAAAATAAACAAGCCAGCAAGTCGGCATCCCTTTCATTTCCGGAGTGATTTGGTACATACCTGCGCCCGGCTGTCCTGCGTTTTTGAAGATCGTGTATTTCAATTTTGGATTCGGCATGTTTTCGGGCTTCCAGGGAAAAAGTTTTGTGTAGAATTCTGTCGCGGCTTTTTCATCTGATGTTGCCAGCTCAGTCCAGCAAAGAGTGCCCACTTCGTTTACGAACCTTGCGCCGATGTGTTTGCCCGGCTGCCAGATTCCGAAAATGGCGCCCTGCGGATCCTGAAACAGCGCAGCGCGTCCTGCCTCAGGAATATCCATCGGCTCCAGCATGACTTTGCCGCCAAGCTCCTGGACTTTCTTCGTGATTTCATCGGCATTGTTAACTGAAACATAACAGAGCCAACTCGGTGGATACCCCTGACTTGTCTGTTCCGGAGTTAAACCGTACAATGCGGCCACGTCTCTCCCTTCCAATTGGAGCATCGTATAGACCATTCCTGGCATCGGGAGATCTTGCGCGCGCCATCCAAATAAACTCGAATAAAAGCTTTTTGCAGCGTCCGGATTTATGGTTCCAAGCTCAGGCCAACAGAATGTCCCATGCGGATGTTTTTGAACTTCTTTCATTGCAACTACCTCCTTTTTTTGTACTGAACCCAACCTCTAAATCTAAGTCTACGGAGCATTAAAAACTATGAGAAAATATGGATTGAACTCACCTCTATTTCTCTAATCGTTATCGACAATTGTGCCGATTGCGGCCGTGTCATTCAGAGTGATCCCCACCGGATTCGAAAGATCAATCCTGAAGGTCTCATTGGGCTCGTCCGTTGTGTCATGGCAAATAGGCACTGATACAGTTTGTGTGGTTTGCGTGGAAGTGAAGTTCAAGACGCCTCCTCTGAGAACGTAGTCGGCGCTCCCTGAGCAAGTTTTGGTAGCGGATCGGACGGCGGTAACGTCACGTGTGGTAAACGATAGAGATGCTCCAGCCGGATTAGGATTCGAAAGCGTCAGAGTGAAGGTTGCGCTAACAGCCTGAAGACTATTAACCGGTTCGTTAACCGTCACATCGTTGATGGTAAGAGTAGGGATTCCAGGTTTGACCGTGATTGTTCTTGTGATCGCCGGCTGGTTCGGGCGGCTCGCGCTGATGACAACTTGAGTATCCTGATTCACAGGACCCGCTGCGATAGTAAAGGTTCCCTTTGCATGCCCTTGACCATCGGTGGTACAGCAGGAAATCTGGATCGAACCTGGGATTTGGACGGCAGTGGCGGGGCTTGCGGAGAGATTCACCCGCGCACTACCTCCCGTGTTGTGAACAATCCTTTCGAGCAGGACCGTACCAGTGATTGTTTGACCCTGCGGCAGTTGGTTCGAGCTGACCGAGAAGCTGTGGAGAGCTACAGGTGTGTTCGTCACTTGTGTGGATGCCGGATTACCGACTGTTGCACCGGCTTGAGATACTCTTGCCTGATACGTTAATGCGATGTTTTGAGTTTGATCTACAACTTGCGAAATAGCAGGACATTTTTTCTGGTTAGTTCCATCGCCGAAGAAACTTGTGCAGAAAAAACGGGTTCGCTGCGGCTCCGTCAGGATCCCTATCCGGCAAGATGAAATGCTGGCACCCTTGCGGGATAGCCGATGCGAAGGTTAGAGTGACTTCGTAGTTGAGACTTCCGCCGATGAGCGAGGTGGGCGTCGCTGTCGCACTTGTCACCGCCGGATGTGGGCAGTCCACTGCAAAAGCCGGAACAAATTCTCCTGCAATGATAACCACTGTGCAAGCGACGAGTAATGTCAAAGTTAAGCCGATGCGGTTCATGATCTTCCTCCTAAAACCTTGCGGATCACTGTCATTTTAAAGACCGCCTCATCTCTTAACAGCAGACTGTGGTATCGAATGTAACCAATACTTTCGTAGGGAGAAACTTTATTGTGCTATGGTTGTGGTGTTCGGCAGGACTTCATCCGATCTGAGATACGTTTTGACATTGTTGTTTTCATTGGCTTCCACAAGCACACCAGGCAGGTCAACTTCGACCGCATAATTTTCAGGCTCAGACCAGTTGAATGGCGCGGCGTCCAGGTCGTAACATACCTGACAACTTATATCTCTGATCAGTCTTCTTCTATTCTCCGGCCTTTCATATGTAAACGTCCTTGTTTCATTTTGCGCCATGTTCGTTATCGTCACCTCCTGAACTGTAGCGGCATTCGCTTTAAGCCTGGCCTTAACTGGATTGTCTGACGAAAAACCTGACGCCCCGGTATTCCGGACTCCCCAAACAATCCCCGGAATTTTCGCAAGTTGTATGATGTGCGGTCTTTCTTGCGACGGGATCGGCAAAGCGCTACAGAGGGCAGGCGGAACTATAAGAACCTTTTCTTCTTTGCACACTCCTTTTGAGCCTCGGAAGACGTTTTGAATTCTTTCCAAAGGTGTAAGGTCCGGAAGTGACGCGGCCTGCAAGCCATGAAACGATACCAAAAGTATCACGATCGAAGCCATAAAAAATCTCATACCTGAAGACGTATGTTAGATCCGATCGTGATCCAGCTAACCCTACTAAAGTATCGGATCCACTCAAGACAATCGTCTTGTACCAACAGGGTCAAGTCAATCGAAAATAAGTGTTCAGTCTATAGTCTGGAGGAATTGAGATGAATAGAATATTGGGATTTGCCGTGTTGTTCGGAGTTTTTCTCGTTCAGTTCTTTTTTCAAAATGCAGGTTACGCGCAACCGGTGGTTACGATCTTTCCTCCGCCGCATCCTCCTGTTGCTGAAAGCGCCACAAGCGTGTTTTTTCAGCTGCGAGCAAACAGCACCCTATCTTCACCTGTTGACGTTCAGTTCACAATCGCTGGTACCGCGACGAACGGTCAGGATTACCGAAAACACTGAAAAAGTTCTGATTCGAGTTGCTCCGGGCTCCTACGTTCTTGAAAGCAACTTCACGCAAACAATTTCCATTCTGGATAACGATGTCCCGGTTGTGACGGTCCATCCTTCCGATAGTACTGCTGCCGAACAGGGTCCGGAAACGGGCAGTTTCACCGTTATAAGGAACAACCCTGCTGATATCAATGTGACTATCTCGTTGGCTTTCACCGGAGGTGGCGGCGCGACACCGGAGGCGACTCGCGATGGGGATTACACCTTACCTATACGCCTTCAAAACTCACTTGTGATACCAGCGGGAACCGATAGAGTAACTACTATCGTTACACCCATTGACGATTCGGTCTCCGAAAGTCTGGAAAGCGCGAATATCTTGATCGCACCGAACGCGGCATACCAGGTGGGAGACCCTGGTTCAGTCGCTATTTTTATTGTCGACAATGATTCGCCTTGAGCGATAGACTAATCCAGGTGAATGATTCCCCGTTTGATCGCAACCGTCACCGCTTCTGTGCGATCGCTTACGCCGAGTTTCAATAGAAGATTGCTGACATGTCCTTTCACTGTTGGTTCTGTGATGGAAAACTGTGCTGCGATTTCTTTGTTACTCTTTCCCTTGGCAATCTGTTTCAAGATATCTAATTCGCGAGTTGTCAAATCGGAAGCAGGAATACGCTCTGCAAGACGACCTGCGATAGCCGGCGGAATGTAACGGCGTCCACTGTGTACCGAGCGGATTGCATCGAAAAGTTGTGATGTCAATGACTCTTTCAATAAATATCCTTTCGCTCCTGCTTGCAAGGCACGATAGATATCTTCGTCTCCTTCATGGACTGTTAAAACCAGAATGCGAGCGTTCGGAAACTCTTTACAGATTGCCTCCGTTGCTTGAAGCCCTCCGACATTTGGCATTCCAAGATCCATCAAGACAACATCCGGCCTGTGTTTTCTGTACAAATTGACCGCCTGAGTTCCATCCGATGCATCGGCAACGGCTGTTAAGTCCGGCTGAGCCGCGATCAAGGCAATCAATCCTTCTCTGACGACCGCATGATCATCGAAGATGACTATGCGAATCGTGTGTTTTTGCTCCATAAGCATTAAGGTTCTCTGCCGGAAATCCGCAGTGGGACTTTCACAGAAAGATTGGTTCCATGATTGGGTTCGCTCTTTAACTGAAATTCGCCTCCGATTTGCTGGGTTCGCTCACGAATGCTCACCAGTCCAAATCCTTCCATGCGAGCATGGGTAGAATCAACAAAACCGAGACCATCATCACGCACTTCTAATTGGATGTGATCCTTTGCATAATTGAGATTTACTTCAATCTTTTTCGGCTTTGCATGCTTAATCGCGTTCATCACTGATTCCTGACAAATGCGGACCAGTTCATTTTCCACGGTTTCTGGCACAACGGATGGGATTCCGTTAACCTGAACGGAGCATTCTACACCTGTGCCCGATGCGAATTGCTGAGTTAACGTTCTTAGCGCCGTTGACAAATCAGCATCAATCAAATAATGGGGCC
>JAKEFK010000204.1 GCA_022616075.1 bacterium | reverse complement strand
TTGGCCGCTTTTAATGGAAGCTCCATCGATTCATCGGCTTTGTTGTAGGGTGTGCGAAATACCAGCGCGGGAAATTTTCCTTCGGTCGCAGGCCGAAAAAGCGTCGCGCCAAGTTTGACGCCATCCCGAAGCGGGATTCGAGCCTCTTCTTGAATGGCGTTGAACGGATGTTGTGCAAATGTGAAAATCGCGACAAACAAACCTAACGCAAAGACGCCAAGACGCAAAGTCACAATGACTATTCTACTGGCTGTAGAGGCGTGATTGTGGAATCACCTGCAACGCCTGACTTGGGCTTGACCACTGCAGGATCGCCCGCGCTTTGTTTTTGTGTTCATACATCTCAAGCGTGATGGCGTACTTCTGCCCGCCTGTCAGTGCGATTGTGCCGGTGCTGACCCCCGCATTGTTGACCCAACGGTTGATGATCTGAACGCCATTTACCCAGAGTCTGACGCCATCATCTGTGTCGGTCCGGAAGGTATAGGTCTCGCTGAATTGCGGTTGCACAAAACCGGTCCAGCGGACGCTGAATGTATCGCCCGCAATTCCGGGGGCAGGGGCGCCTTTGGCCCAGTTGAAATTGACCGTTGGATCTACGCGCGTAAATGTTGTGCCGGTGAAGTCACTATTGTTGTAATAAGTGCCACGCAAACCATCGCCATTCGGTGCTACGCTATCGAAAGTAGCTGTGTAAGTTGTGTTTGCCGAGGGCGTCGTGATGTTGTGCGAGATTGCTCCACCATCGGACCACGAAACAAAGTTAAAGCTTCCTTGAGGCGAGACTGCCTCAATGTTGCGAATCATTCCGACGACGCCAACAAATTGATGGGGAGCAGTCACTGTTGCGCCATCCAGTTTCAGCTGCAGACCTGTGGGATTCGAAGCGAGCGTGATGGTTGCCTTTCGCGGGAAAATTTCCACAAAAGTTGTATTTTGCAATCCACCTGAATCGGTCACCGTCAAGTAAATGCGATACCACTGATTGTCATCCGTCTCCCCAGTGGACGGGATGTTGAAGGAGCCGGTTTTCGATCCGCTTGTTGGTAAAACGTGCGGATGAGTGTGGTCATCATGATGGAAATCGACCCACCAGGTGAATCCATTTGCCGGAATTGTAATGTCTTCCGGATCGGTACCATCCCCGGAATAATTGATTGTGGTGCCGGCGTTGTATGGCGATCCGTTCGCAGGAGCAGTGATGCTTGCTACTGGAGGATTGTTTTGCACAACTGTCAATTGTGCTTGATTGCTGGTAGCGGTGCCAAAACTATTTGTGACCACGCATCGGAATTGCGCTCCGCTATCGGAAAGCTGCGCGTTGTTCAATGTATAACTGGCAGAAGTTGCTCCACTGATGTCGGCATTGTTTCGTTGCCACTGATAGCTCAACGGTGCAGTTCCGGATGCAACAACGGTGAAGGTAGCGGAACCGCCGACGGTAACAGTTTGATTCGAAGGATGTGTTGTAATGCTGGGAGCTTGGCCGCCTGTGAACTGAATGCGGAAAAGAACTCCGTTGCTTCCGCCACCGCCCCGCGCAAGATAATACAGACTTCCATCGGGCGAAACCAACAGATCAACAGGCTCCGTAACAGCAGTGGGGGTAGCAAAGTTTGTAACGGCATTGGTTGATACGTCCAGCTTTTTGATCCAGTCGCCGCAATAATCCGCAAAGAAATAATTGCCCACATATTCCGCCGGGAATTGCTGTGTCGTGGGATTGTAGAATGCCCCGCCTGTGATCGCGCACCCGTTTACCGTACCACCGCTATGAGGGTAGGCATATTTCGGACACAGATAAGTGCTGCACATGGTTGCGCCCTCAGCGTTTGGCCAACCATAATTCCGCGGGTTCGGAAATCCAGGAGGCGGAGGAATCGGCGGTTGATCATTAATTTCTTCCCATGCACCAGCACCGACATCGTTGATGAAAATTCTTCCTGTTCCCGGCTGAACTGAAAAAGTGAATGGGTTGCGCAACCCGAGCGCCCAGATCAGGCGATTGATTCCGCTGGCAGTGTTGTAAAACGGATTATCAGTCGGAATAGTCCCATCTTTGTTCATGCGCAATATTTTTCCCAGAATGGTATTCATGGATTGCGAATTGGAGCCAACCGCATTTTCCCCGACTGCGATGTACAGCTTACCGTCCAGGCCGAAGTGGATTGCGCCGCCATTATGATTCGTGGCGCTGAGATTGGGTAGTTCCAGAAGAATTGCTTCACTGCCAGATACAACGACGTCTCCATTGGCAGTAAATCGACTGACGCGGTTATGAATGGTTGGAGTTGTAGCGGTGTAATAAACGTAGATAAATTGATTTGTCACAAAATCCGGATCGAATGCGATTCCAAGAAGACCTCTTTCTCCGCTGGAATTTACAGTGACATTCAAGAATGGAGTGGCCAGGAGGCTTCCATTCTTGAAGACACGTAATGCTCCTCCCTGTTGGCAAATAAAGATTCTGCCGTCTGGCGCCATTGCCATTGCGGTTGGTGCGGTAAGTCCAGATGCGAGTTGCGTCTCGGTAAAGCCGGTGGGTACGCTGGCTACTGCGAGTCCGCAAGAAAGGAGAATTAAAAAGGTCGATACGACAAACGGTCTGGTTTTCACCGTACTCCCTCCCTCTTACTGTAACAGTAGTCTATATCACCAACTTCCTTTGTCAAAATAATCTACGGAAGGCAGGCATTGCGTATCCGCCTCACGCTCTCCGGGTCGACCGCGAATACGCAAAGACTAGCGACGCGAAGACGCTTTTTGCCCGCGCTCCGTTTATACTATCTATGTTGAAAACACTTTATGGAAGACAGAGTCATCCTCGTAGACGAATCGGATCGCGAAATCGGAGCAGCCGGCAAGCTAGAAGCGCACCAGGAGGGAAAGCTGCACCGCGCTTTTTCCATATTTGTGTTCAATCCTGAAGGACAGTTGCTCCTGCAAAAACGATCCAGGAAAAAGTATCATTCGGATGGACTCTGGAGCAACACCTGTTGCAGTCATCCTCGACCGGGGGAGAGGATTGAAACGGAAGCTCTCCAAAGACTCCAGCAAGAAATGGGTTTTCAGTGCGATCTCCAGTGGGTTTTTAGTTTTCCTTACAAAGTTCAGTTCAAAAACAATTTGATTGAAAATGAGATCGACCACGTTTTTATTGGAAGATTTGACGGCACTCCTTCCCCTAATCCCGATGAAGTCGATGGTTGGAAGTGGATGGATCTCGAGGCACTCGTCAATGATGTCAAACTGCATCCGAGTACCTATAGTTACTGGTTGAAGATCTGCCTGGATCAAGTCCTGGAGTTCTGGGTTGCAGAAAGGTTCTGATTTCACCGCCGAGAACGCAGAGATCACAGAGAAAAAAAGGAATAAAATTCTCTCAGCGTTCTCTGCGTACTCTGCGGTAAAAAAATGAATGTTGGCGTCTTCGATTCCGGTTACGGCGGTCTCACCATCTTCAAAAGCATTCGGGACCGGCTTCCGCAATACGACTACATTTACCTGGGCGACAATGCCCGCACGCCTTATGGGAACCGTTCCTTTGATGCGATCTTTAAATTCACCACGGAAGGTGTGCTTTATCTGTTCTCGCAAAATTGCAAACTCATCATCATCGCCTGCAATACCGCCTCTGCCAAAGCGCTGAGGAGCATTCAACAAAAGGTGCTGCCGCTTGAATATCCGGATCGGAGAGTGCTTGGGATCATTCGTCCCTCGGTTGAAGAGCTCGGACGCGATACACGAACGAAGACTGTTGCGCTATGGGCAACGGAAGGCACGGTAAAATCAGAAAGTTTTTCGATTGAGATTGCGAAGTATGCGCCCGGTGTGGATTTGATTCAAACCGCCTGCCCGATGCTGGTTCCTCTGGTGGAAGCCGGTGAGCTGGAGGGAGAGGGCACAGAATATTTCATTCGTAAATACTGGGAACAGACGAATCGTTTTTCCGATCAGATCGATGTGCTGCTTCTGGCTTGTACGCATTATCCAATGCTTCTTCCCGCAATTCGAGCAACGGTTCCACCCGAGGTGCGAATTCTTGTTCAAGGCGATTTTGTCGCTCCTAGTCTTCTGGATTATCTGGAAAGACACTCCGAAATCGAACAGCATCTGAGTCGCGGAAGGAGTCAACGCTTTTTAACCACGGATCACACCGAAGGTTTCGACAGACTCGCGCAGGTTTTTCTCGGTCACCCGGTTGTTTCAGAAAATGTTGCGCTTCGATTTTTTCACAGAAGCAAACAAAGGTAACGAAGATTTTTCATTTTTAACAGAAGCTCGCGAAGAACGCCAAGTTTTGATACCTTGCGTCCTTTGCGACCTTCTGTTCAAAATCTTTGTTCTTCGTTTCCTTTGTTATCTTCTGTTAAAAGAAGCGATTCAGCAATTTCAGCCGCATCGCGGAGAGCCGCTTCCAATTGATTCTTTGCGGGTTTCTTGCCTGCCTCCACCGCCAAAAGGACCACAAAATTTTTCCAGCTACTCAGAGATTGCTGCAGCAACGGTGAATAGCTGAATCGGTGCGGCAGCGTAACCGCAGCGAAAGGGTAATTGGTTCGCGCTATCGCTTCCAGAATCTGTTTTGAAGGGAGTTGTTTCCCGGTCACTTCATACCCGAATGGCGCTTGTCTCTTCCATTCAACAAGCGCGCGGCCCAAACTCAGGTTCGGTTCTATCCAATTATTTGCGGATGCCGGGACGCGAGTTTCCAGATAAAGCAATGTAATGATCCCGGGCCCTTCAAAATTATGCGGATACATGATGCTCCGCATTTCGTTCCAGTAGCCTTCCAACTGCACGAAATAATCGTCACTGACAAATCGAAATCCGAGCTCGTTTGCCAGTTTCTGGAAATGCTTTTTTTTGGACTTCTCACTTGTTATGCTGCGCGAGCGAATTCGAAGTATCCAGAATAAAAGTGCAAGCGCCAGCAGGATGCCGCCGAGCGCAAACCATTTCATCTCAATGGACTTCTGTCGGCTTTTTGTGAGCTTCCAGGATCCGTTCGATCGTGTCTGCAGCGATCTCCGGGCCGTTCTGATTTGTGAAATCCATCTGTTTCAAGCGTTCCCTGATTGTTTTATCAGCAAGGACCACTTCAATCGTCTGTCTTAGTTTGGTCAAATCGCCATTCAGAACCGGGGCGGGACTGGCTCCAAGGGATTGGCTTTGTTGGGCCCAGAAATTCTGTTCGATCGTATAGGGCGCGACGATTTGCGGCACTTGCGCGCGCATTGCCTGCATCGTAATGTCCGCGGCGCCTGCATGAACGATCAGGGACAACTTTGGGAAAACCTGCGCAAAGGAAAGAGACGTCAGAAAACTGCACCCTGAAGGCAGCTCGTTTGCATCAATGTTTTCCCAGCCATAACCAAGCGCAACCCGGTGTCCAGCTCCGGCCAATGCGCTGCAGAGCGTCAGAATCTCTTTTTGATTTTTCAACCGAAAGGGAGCGATATAAATCGGCGCCGGCCCCAGATCCAAATAGGCAACCGTTTCCGCATCCAAATCAATATCCTCATCCAGATACCAGAAACCGGAAGTTGTTTGGTTCACTGTATTCCTTGTGGTCGAAAACGCAGCATCCATTGCCAGCATCGTATGCCCGGACCGATAGAGATGCTCAAACAGATTTGTCACCGGAGGAAGATGCGTGAACTTTCTTTCGCGGTTTAAAGCTGTAAGCACGTGAGTATCCCACTCTTTGATTCTTCTGCGGCGGCGTTTTTGCGCGCGGTCGTGAGACACGCCAAAAATGGGAAATTGATCATGATCTCCAACTCCGGGCGTCATGACCGCAAAAAAATATGGGATTCCATGCTGCTCGGCTAAGGACGGACCTGCCAGCTGAAGGCGCGCGCCAATTAGCGCATCCGCGTCACGCGTCGCATCTCGCAATGCTACAAAATGCGTCGCCATATCTTGATCCAATACGGAGACGAGCGCTGTAGTGGCATCCTCAAAATCCCCTTCACATTCGAGATATTTCCGGTATGTCTTACCGCTGGAAACCATGGGAAAGCCCGATTTATAAATGCGTGACCGAAACTCCTCCGGAGCGCATATCGTTACGACATGCCCGCGAGAATGCAAAACTCTACCCAATGCGAGCATCGGAAGCACATCGCTTGCCGTACCAAAAGGCGCTAACGTGATCTTCATGATAAATACCTCACTGGATCGTAGTGGCAGAGCATTTGCCATTGTCGAGAACAGATTCGGCCACTTGCAAGAGGCGTGACCTAGCATGGACCAATTGTCGGCGAGCAGATGCTCTGGTTCGTCTGCGATGCTTGCAGAGCATTTTCACGCCGATAATCAGTTCGTATGCATACACACCGTTACTCAAAATGCTCTGCCACTACAAAATAACGGCAAAGTATAGCATACACGTCAACGAGGGAACTTCAGATGTGTTTTGTCCTAGAACAGAATCCCACCCGTTAAAACGAAACGATTTGTAAACGCTTCCTCTTCATCGTAAAAAACATAGCGGGCTTCCACGAATGGCGTTACGATCCCTCCACCGAATTTTATACCGCCCAATATGTTGATTCCGGTGTCGGTTTCTGAATCAAACAGGTCCTCATCAAATGAAACACGAATGATACCGACGCCGCCTCCAAAGTAAGGACGGAATCCTTCGATTGGAAGAGTGAACGCAAGATTTGCGTTCAACTCGTAGAATTTAAGGTCCCCTATTTCCTGATCGGGAAAGTAGTAATCGAACGATAGAATCAAAGCAATGCTGGATGTCCCGAATTCAGAGCGTGCTCCGATTCCAAAATCACCGCCTTCCAGTAGGGTCAATTCTCCTTCCGGACTTTCAAAGTGGTTGTAATCGATCTGTACTCCAAAACCGGCGTACGCGCTACCCGAACAGAGCAGAGTAAGTGCGAACAAAATCAAGATACGTTTCATCATCCCATCACCTCCAGTCATCTGTTTGTAAGACTTTACCACAGCTCGTTGGGGCTTGTTTGTAGTAGCGACTTTAGTCGCTTTAGCTCATAGCAAATGAATTCGCTACTACAAACGGCGACTAAAAGTTGCCACTAGGAACGGTGATACAATTCCTTTTATGGGCGAGCTGAATGTTGAAGAAGTTGATCACTTAAAGCTGCGCGACTTCATGCGCGCGCTGATCGCAGACTGCTGGGCCATCGAGAAAATGCTCGAAACCGGTATGTTTGAATCGGGCGCTCGCAGGATTGGGGCGGAACAGGAAATGTTCCTGATCGATCGCGCGAATATGCGGCCTGCCATGATCTCAGCTCCTTTGTTGCAGGTGATCAACGACAGCCGGTTTACCACGGAGCTGGCCAAATTCAATCTCGAAGCGAATCTTGCGCCGCGCGAGTTTGGCCCCGGATGTTTGAAATCGATGGAGGCAGATCTAAACGAGCTTGTTACAAAAGCGAAGGACGCTGCAAAACAATTTGAAGCTGACGTGGCTTTAGCGGGAATCCTTCCCACGCTGAATCTGGCGGATTTGAGCCTGGATAATATGACCGATGTTCCGCGATACCGTGAATTGAACAAGATGTTAATGCAGGTTCGCGGAAGCAAATTCTATGTTCTCATCAAAGGCCTCGATGAATTGCATGCGACTCATGACAACATGATGCTCGAATCCTGTAATACAAGTTTTCAGCTGCATTATCAGGTGGGTCCGGAAGAGTTTGTGGATCTGTACAATCTTTCGCAAGCGGTGACAGCGCCGGTGCTGGCGGCGGCTGTGAATTCACCCATGTTGTTCGGGCACCGGCTGTGGGCGGAAACGCGGCTGGCTCTGTTTCAACATTCCGTGGATGAACGCTCGGAGCTTGTCAAGTCGCGGGCGCGTCCGTCGCGCGTGAGCTTTGGAGAACGATGGATTGAAAAATCGGTTCTTGAGATTTTTCGTCAGGATATTGCGCGCTACAGGGTCTTACTCACTCACGCCCTGGATGAGGATCCGCATACGGTGCTTGCGAGGGGTGAAATCCCCAAACTTTCCGCGCTGCGGCTGCACAACGGAACTGTCTGGCGATGGAACCGGCCCTGTTATGGAATCATGAATGGTCGTCCTCACTTGCGTGTGGAGAATCGCGTGTTGCCGGCAGGTCCTTCGATTGTTGATGAAGTTGCAAATTCCGCGTTCTATTTTGGTTTGATGGCCGCGCTACCGGAGGAATATGGTTCCATCAGCAAAGTGTTGGATTTCGACCATGCGAAAACCAATTTTCTTACCGCAGCGCGACACGGACTCAGCGGAACAATCCACTGGGTAGGGGGGACGACTTACACGGCAAGAAGTCTCGTCCTGGATCATCTGATTCCGCTTGCGCGCGCCGGATTGAAAAAGATGGGACTCGAAAGTGAAGAGAGCGACAGATATATGGGCGTTCTGGAAGAGCGCGTTCGAACCGGTCAAACCGGTTCGCAATGGATGCTGAAGTCCCTCTCCGCCATGGGAAATCGCGGAACACCTTTGATGAGGGCACAAGCGTTAACACGTGCCATGGTTCAAAATCAAAACGCCGGCACGCCGGTTTATGAATGGGAACTGACGCAGATTCAAGAAATGGAAAGCTATCATCAGAATTACAGAACGGTTGGACAGTTCATGTCCACAGATTTATTCACCGTTCGTCCCGATGATGTTGTGGACTATGTCGCGAGCATCATGCACTGGGAACACATACGGTACGTTCCCGTAGAGAATGAAGAAGGCAAACTGGTTGGTCTCGTTTCACAAAGACATCTCCTGCCACTTCTGGCGCAGGGCTCGACACTCAATCGTGCTCAGGGTGTGCCGGTTCACATGATCATGAAAAAGGATCCGATCACAGTCAGACCAGACACACCCACTCTTGAGGCAATTGAATTGATGAGACAACGACATCTCGGTTGTGTGCCTGTCGTGGAAAACGGAAGGTTGGTGGGCGTTGTGACTTTGTTCGACTTACTGGCCGTGTCAGCAAAATTGTTGGAAGAAGAGCTCAGAAAGAAGAGTTGACCCCTTACTTCAAATCCGGGAATGGACCGCTTCTCATCTATCTCCCCGGCATGGAAGGCACCGGCAAATTGTTCTACCGCCAGGAGCCGGCCCTCCGCGAACATTACACCGTTGCCTGTTTGCCATCGCGAGATCATCCCCCTTTTGACTATGCGGATCTGATCGGAGATGTGCTGAATGTGTTGAAGGAAGAGCAAGCTGCAAAAGCAACCATTGTGGCCGAATCGTTTGGGGGTACTGTTGCTTTGCAATTCGCAATTCAGCATCCGGAGCTGATTGACCGGCTTGTGTTAATCAATACTTTCCCATATTTTCGGCGTCGCATTCGTTTGTATCTCGGATTGATTCTTCTACCATTTACTTTCATTCCACTGGGAAATGCGGTCAGGGAATTCTTTTACAAAATGGCTCTTGGATTTGAAGGAGTTCAAAGAGAGGACATCGCAAAGTTGTGTGAATGTTCCTTTTCACACGGTTACGGCACTTCACGGAACCGCATGCGACTGGTTAAAGGCCTGGATGTGCGCGATCAAATCTCCAAAATTAGTGTTCCAGTCACGATGATCGCATCAGCGCGGGATAAGCTCATTCCATCGGTGAAGGAGGCGCGATGGATGGCCTCGCTCCTTCCGGATGCGCGCGTAATCATCTTGCCCGAACACGGGCATACTCCGCTTGTGACCGCGGATTTTTCGCTGGCATCCGTTCTTACTTGATCGCGATATTTCCGTCACCGCTTTTAATTTGGAGTAAAAAGCCACCATCCCGGATTTTCCCCGTTAATCGGCGCGAGGACAAAGATCCCACTACACTGACCGGATGATCGGTCTCAACGTGTCCATCTCCGGTCGAAACTTCCAGGTCAGCTGAAAAGTCATCTGGAAGATCCAGCACAATTTCTCCATCACCGGAACGCAAAGACCAGGCGCTTTGCATCACTGATCCCGGGGCTACTCGAATCTGCATTTGTCCATCCCCAATCCTGCCGTTCATGCTTTTCAGAATGCCATCGATCAGGACTTCTCCGTCTACATTCGAAACTTCAATTTCTCCATCAAACCCGGGAAGCTCTATATTTCCATCACCGGATTCAATCCTGACGCGTCCGGAACAATTTTCCGCCCGCAGATCTCCATCCGAAAGATGAATATCCATCGTTCCTGTGCAATTCTTCAGATTGATATCGCCATCGGAACCGGAAATACGCAGGCTTCCGGACAGATCGCTCGCCAGAATTTCTCCATCCGATGTATCCAATTCGAGCTCCCCTTCCAATCCTCTAACATATAGCTCTCCATCGGATACTTCGGCCCGAACATTTGATGCAGCTGGAGTCCATACCTCAAAACGCACCTTCACTCCGGGACGCCACCCAATTCGAATTCCTTCGCTGGGCCACCGGGTGATTGCGCGAACCTGATTCCCGGTCTGTTCGAGCTCCAGAGAAATCCTGCTGTCGGCCGATTTCTTCGCATCTGCTTCACTCTTTGCGCCATGCACCTGGCGCGTGATTTTGATTTCGACAGTCGATCCTTCCCTGGGAATGATCTGTATCACTCCATCAGGATTGCGAAGAACTAACTCAGGTCTGCCCTGAATTTCAAACGTGCGCTCGGTTGTAAACGAATAGTCTTCAGCCCACATGGTTCCCGTCAACAGGAAAAGTGATAAAGCAAAGTAAATTGTTTTCTTGAGCATAGTTCACCCCATACCAAAGACGGACGGCTTTGGAATAAAGTTCATAAGAAAGACCACTAACTCTATGATGGCCAGGAAACTGTTTCTCGCCTGTTTCTTCCTTTCACTAGCTCTCCCTCTCCATGCTCAAGAAAAGGCCTACCAATGGATACTGAACATGATGTCCAAAGAAAAAGACGAGCGCCGTGAAGCCGCCACGAATTTGCTTCAGTTAGAGGACGCTTCCTTTGCTCCCGCCATGGTCGACGTGCTTTTCTACATGCCTCGTTCAGCGCGCGGTGAAATGATCGGGATTCTGGAAGAGACCACCGGTCACAAAGCCGGAGATGCTTATTACGATTGGGTCGAATACATCGGGAAGCGATCGGAGCTGAAATCCCCGCCAGGCTATATCAAATTCAAAGTCGCCCTCCTGTCTTTAATCGATCCCCGATACAAACAAATCTTATACACCGGAGTCTTCTTGAAGATCAGGCCCGAAGAGATTGTTTGGGGAGGAGTCAAACTGGATGGGATCCCTCCGATCGAGGCTCCGAAATTTATAGAAGCAGCGGAGGCGAAGTTAAAAGACAATGAAAAAATATTTGGTGTGAGTTTGAAAGGGGAGGCGCGCGCTTATCCGCTTCGATATCTAAGCTGGCATGAGATGTTGAACGATCGGATCGCAGGAGAGCCGGTCACGCTCAGTTATTGAACGCTCTGCAATTCCGGAGTCGTGTACTCCGGCAAAACGGAAGATGGAGCGGAGTACACTTTTGGCACTTCCGGTTTGCTTTATCGAAGTAACAAGTTGATGTACGACCGCCAGACATTCACGCTGTGGGGAAATCTGACGGGAGAACCAGTTGTCGGGAAGATGGCAACAAGCGATGTCAAGCTTAAGGTCTTACCGATGACGCTCACCACCTGGAGTGAATGGCGGAAGATGCATCCGCAAACAAAGGTATTGCACCTGGACGATAAATTCGGAGAACAATGGAATTATCGCTACGAGCCGGGCCTTGCTGATCGCGCAAGAGCAGGTGTGAGATTCCCTGTCTGGCAGAAAAGCAAAGCGCTGGAAGACAAAGCCGAAGTCTACGCGCTGCGTGTTAACAACATTCCCAAAGCTTATCCGATCAAACAGCTCATGGCGAAACGGATTGTGAATGATAAGGTCGGTGAAACACCGATCGTGCTTGTTGTGGATCCGGAAAGCGAAGCTGTCAGAGCATACAATCGGGCTGGGCACTTATTCACCGCAGATCTGAAAGATGAGACCGGTAGAAAGTGGGTGCTGAGTGAAGAAGCGCTGGTGTCAGGCGAAGAAAAATTGCCACGCATACCGGGTCATCTCTCCCTATGGTTCGCCTGGTTCGGGTTTTTCCCCCAAACCGAGATTTACCAATAATTACAACTTCTTCCACATCAACACGGCAGACGAAGGGCACAACTCCGTAAATTGCCGGTTTTTCCGAACCGATTCCGGAGCGTCGTCACGATCTTTCCGCTGAAATCCGATCTTATCGAAAAACTTTGCAGATGTTGTCGTTAACAAGAATATTTCTTGCACGCCCTGCTTGTTTGCGTGCTGCAGCAGTTCTTCACAAAGATGTTGAGCGACGCCGCGATTCCTCTGCGATGGGTCCACTGCAAGTGAGCGAAGCAATGGACCCTTCAACTCCATACCAACGCAACCCACAACAGAGTCTGTCTCTTTTGCGACGATGAAGTGATCCAAATGCGCGTCAACGTCGTTCGAAGGAAGTTCGCACACCGTCAGCAAACGAACGATCGATTGCAGATCATCCGTTGTCGCTGATTCATAAGTCATGCGATAGCTCCCTTTGTTGCAACGATTCGCGCGCTCCAGATCTTCCCGGCAACATAATGATCCACCACGTAGCGGTAGAAACCATTCAAGAGCGGTTGCCCGAATAGTTTTGCTCCTTCAATCAACGCGTAAAGCTCATCGCGATCATAGGTTATTCGTTCCGTAACGCGCGCATCACCGAACCCCGCCTGTCTCATCGCTTCCAGGTATTTCGATTCTGAGATCGCTCCCGCTATGCACGCGCAATGCAAAGCTGAAGATCGAGAAAGGGGCCAGGGCATATGCTCCACCACTATGTCACTGATCGATACCTTTCCTCCAGGTTTCAAGACTCGATAAGCTTCTTGAAAAACGCGAAGCTTGTTCGGTGAAAGATTGATTACACAGTTGGAAACGATCCAGTCCGCAACGCCGCTTTCCACAGGTATGTTTTCCGCGTCCCCTAACCGGAACTCTACATTAGACAACCCTGCTTTCTGCGCATTGGTCCGCGCCTTTTCAATCATGACGGGAGTCATGTCGATTCCAATGACTCGCCCGTTGCGCCCCACTTTTTGCCCGGCGAGTAAACAATCGATTCCGGCTCCACTGCCGATATCAACAACCGTC
Source organism: bacterium (assembly GCA_022616075.1). Lineage (NCBI taxonomy): Bacteria > bacterium. Next base: position 15,631 of record JAKEFK010000204.1, on the reverse strand, counting down.
TCGCCCGGTAAAACACCCGCAAAAGCTACTGGGTTCCCGCATCCAAAACTGTTTGCAATCGCATCAGCCGGTAGTGAAATCAACTGTTCTTGCGTATAACCTGCAGCGGAAACCGCTCTACCTTCCGGTAATTGGGCTTCCACGCCGCAGCACGAAGTCTTCGTTCCACAACAGGAATCACCACCGGTGACAGCCGCCGTGTAGCGCTCCCGCACCTGTTCTTTGATCCTTTCTTCTGTCCGTTCCATTTTCCATTTCCTCCTAATACTTGTACCGTACAAGTAATTAACGAAAAAAATTACTTTTTAGTTCTTGCGAGTGCTTCGACCGGAATAAAATTCTGTGATTCGACCGAGCACTCGTTGAGCACTTTTGTCAACCGCTGGAGCACCTGAGGCAAAACCTTACGCACCTCTCCCGGAAAATCCTCAAGCGCTTGATTCACGATCGTTACCAGGTCTCCTTGAATGCGCGAAATGAGCCGCGATCCTGCATCGGTGATTTCGATCTCGCGAATGCGCGCATCTTCCGGCTTCTTCGTTCGAATCGCGAGCTTCTTCCGCACAAGCTGATCCACCAGCCGCGTGGTCGAAGACAGATCCAAGCCGAGGCGCAGCGCAAGATCCGAAGAGGGCATTTTTCCGTATTGATGCAGCTCCTGAAGAGCGTAACATTGCGACACGGTCAGACCGTAACAACACACTTCTTCCCGGTTCCGGAATTGATACCGCCGCGCAAGATCCGACAACGCCCGGTAAATCTGCACCCCATTATTTACTTGCATCGTACAACTATATTATATTCCTCTGCATAATTTGTCAAGCAGCAAAAGTAGCGCGGGCGTCTCGCCTGCGTTAACTGGTTACAGCGCCATAAATAGACAACGCCACCGCGATCAAAGCTTCTCCGGCAATCAATCCTGAAGCCAACGGTATCCTGTATTCATCTTCCTGCTTCGGAGAAGTTTTGGACCAGATAAATTGCGCCAGGCCGCCCAGCATGAAGGGCATTAATACATCCGCCGGGATCAGCATCCCGATACCCATGGCTGACGGTGACGGAACATTTTGTCCGAACTTTTCGGCAAGAAAGGTTAGGATGATTCCGGCTACGACGCCAAACAGTAAACCAATCAGACATCCTGGCGGCAGCGCATTAAGGCCCTGCGTTAACAATTCAGCGAACCCTGCCCACTTTACAGAGATCGGCGAGGAGAGTCCATCCGCCCCAACACCAAACTTCGCGCGCAATACGGGATAAATGAAAGCGGTTGCAGCCGCCCCAATGGGAGCCGCAATCAACTGCGCATAGGTTAACAACCTGTTGTTCGAACCCACAATTGCGCCCGCTCTGTAATCCTGCATCAGCGCTTCTGATTGAACGGCAATCGTGCCCGTTAACCCGCTGGAAGACATGTTGACCGCAACATTGCCGGGAGAGATCACAGCGAATATCGCCTGCATCATATTGGACATTGCGCTGATCGGGCCCCAGTTCGTCTCTCCCAGAACGCGAAGTCCAACCAGCATCAAAGGCAAGGAAAGGATGATGGAAAGCAGACTTACCCAGAGCGGAATTCCCAGGCTGAAATATTGAGTGACACACAGAATGGCCGTCAGCAAGATCGATCCGATCACAACCCAGCGAATCGGAAAATCGCGATCGCTGACTTTAGCGCCGCGAAGGGTCTTAAATGTTTTTACGATGAGATGCCATTTTAGAAAGAGAGAGGTCAATCCACCCGCAACCATAAGTCCGGTTGCAGGCCACATCACCCACCGGAGGGTTTCCGGAAAAGTCTTTGCTGGAATGAGCCCGCTGGAAAAGAGAAATTGTGGAAGGAGGAACCAGCTGGTGATCATTCCAATTGCCATCGCGAGACAGATCCGCCAGCCCACAAGCAATCCCGATCCGAACGAAAGCAAGCTCCAGCTGAAACCCACGCGCATCGCCTGCATCCCGGCACCAAAATAGATTGTGTCTCTGAACAACTTCCAAGCACTTACGATCAGCATCAACGCAGCCGAAGCGATGCCGCCAAGAGTCAGCGCCATTGTTGGGCCGCGTGCCCCCTTCTCTTTCGTCTCATGCAAAACTGCTATCGTTTCGCCTGCTGCCAGACCGTCAGCATACGTGAGATTCTCTTCGTCGATGTAGTGTTGTCGCATCGGAACAGCCAGCAGCACGCCTAACAAACTGGCGCTGCATAACCAGAAAAAGATTTGTGCTGTGTCCAAATGAATCGGTGGATTGAAAACGCCACGCTCGTTGAGCATGTCGAAGGCAGCGAGCAAAACGCACATGAAGGCTGTCTGTCCTGCGCTGGTTCCCATCGTTTGCACGATGTTGTTTTCGCGCGGATTCGTGTCGCGCGCTCGCAAGATCAAAACCAGCGCGATGAACCCGAAAAACGCAGCCACCACGGAAATATTTGGACCGAATCCCAGTTTCAAAACGATATATGGATACGCCAGCCCGGTGATGATTGCTACGACAGCGCCCACTACAACAGAGCGCAAACTGAATTCAGTGCCCTTGGATAGACTCGGAGAATCATTGGTCATGCGCTTCTCTCCTTATTCGCTGAAAAGTAGCGCGGGTGTCTCACCTGCGAAGCTGCGCAGACGTGACGTCCGCGCTACTTTGTTCTGTTTAGGTTACACGAATCCTATCGACCTTTATAGGGCGTTATAATTTGAAGGGAGGTTTCAACATGTCAGACGCGAATCCAGACAATTTTGATTCTGCAAAGGCGAATGCATTTGCGGAACGATTCATGTCAGTTTTAAATGATGCCGCGCTGTGTTTAATGGTTTCCATCGGCCATCGAACCGGTCTCTTTGAGGGGATGAGTAAAAGTGGTGGTGGGACATCCCAGGAAATCGCCGCGCAATCGGGCTTGAACGAGCGTTACGTTCGAGAGTGGCTCGGTGCGATGGTTACCGGTGGAATTATCGAAGCGGATCCGGAAACAAAAACATTTCAACTGCCGCCTGAGCACAGCGCTTTCCTGACTCCCGCTGCGGGAGCCGATAATCTTGCAGTTTTCGCGCAATACATTCCTTTACTGGGAAACGTTGAAGATGACATTTTGGAATGTTTTAAGAATGGTGGTGGCGTGCCGTACGAGAAATATCCTCGATTCCACTCGGTGATGGCTGAAGATAGCGGGCAATCGGTTCTTTCTTCTCTGGAGTCGCATATTTTGCCCCTGGTTCCCGGATTGCGTGACAGACTTCTCGCAGGAGTGCGATTTTTGGATGTCGGTTGCGGGCGTGGAAAAGTCATTAACCGCCTTGCCGCACTTTTTCCATCCAGCCAATTTACGGGAATGGATCTTTCTGTAGAAGCAACAACGTACGCGCGTGAAGAAGCTGAGAACGCAGGTTTGAAAAACACGGAGTTCATCGCGCGCGATCTCAGCGATTTTGATCAAACGGCGGAACCGGAATCCTACGATGTGGTTACCACGTTCGATGCGGTGCATGATCAATCGCGCCCGTTCAATGTTTTGAAAGGAATCCACAGAACACTTAAACCGGATGGCACTTATGTGATGCAAGACATTCGGGCGTCCAGCGAAATTCACAAAAATATAGGACACCCGATCGGAACCTTTTTGTATACCGTATCCTGTTTGCATTGCATGACTGTTTCGCTTGCTCAGGGCGGCGAAGGTCTTGGCGCGATGTGGGGTGAGGAAAAAACGCGCGAGTACGTCACGCGCGCCGGCTTCCGTTCTGTTGAAACGCATCAACTGGCTCACGACATCCAGAATAACTGGTACATCATCCGGAAATAATGGTTCCTGATGTTTGACGCAACTATCGTCTTGCTTACCTGCAATGGCGAAAAGTTTCTGGCGCAGGTGCTGGAGATGCTTCGCCGCCAGAAGCTTCCCCCGAAAGAGATTCTGGCAATCGATTCTGGTTCCATCGACTCCACGTTGAAAGTTCTTGAAACAAATGGAATTCCTGTAAAACAGATTTCGCAGAGCGAATTCAGCCATTCGGGAACGCGAAATCTTGCAGCGAGAATGTCCTCCACGCGTTATCTGGTGTTTCTGACTCAAGACGCCACGCCTGCGGATAACTGCTGGCTGGAATGCCTGTTGCGGCCTTTTCAGGAGTATCCAGATGTTGCAGGTGTTTTCAGCAGACAGGTTGCAAGACCTGATGCCGATCCATTGGAGAAAAATGACATTGGTCTGGATTTTCCGTCAAGCCGGGCCATCAAAAACATCGCGCCGGAAACTCCTTTCGATCGCAAAAACATCTGGCACTCGATCAAATTCTCCAATTCAAGCAGCGCATACGATCTGCAGATTCTATTAAAACATCCGTTTGACGAGCGTTTATCCATTGTAGAGGACCAGGAGTGGGCCAAAAGAATGCTTGAGCAAGGCTACACAATCGTTTACGAGCCGGATTCGGTTGTGCTTCACTCGCATTCGCACACGATCGCGCAGAAATTTAAGCGACAGCGCGAGATGGGTTCCGCTTTTTCCAGCTTCCTGCAGTCCCGCCTGGGCAAACGCTCTATCGCATTAGAAACGGGCGCATGGCTCGGTCATGTTTATCTGGATGTTAAGTTTTGTCTTCGTTCGAATATAAGTTTTTGGAGCAAGTGCAAATGGCTTTCTCTATCACCGCTGCATCGAGCGGTCATTCATTACGGTTTTCACAAAGGTTGGAATAAAGTTCAACCGAATCAGCAACTTCAAGCGGTTCATTCTCGTCCGGAGGTATGACGAAAGTTTTCTAAGTCGGCCCCTCAGGATTTGCTTAAAGCGGAGCGTCTTCTGTAAGAATAATATGCTGTTTATCAGGCAGGGCATTCACAAGGAGCTCGTTCGCAGAAGAACAGAGGTCGAGTTCAGATTTCTTGAACGTGGGAACTCTGTCTCTGTAACTCAAATTAGGATTGTAATATGGATCCCCGGAAGTTAAATATCGTAGCCACTTTGTATTTGCAAGAAGAAAATCATCTTTAGGTGTAACCTTTTGCGTGGTTACACCTTCATGGTGTATCATCCGCGCATGCGGCGTAAAAAGGACCCTGTATCCTGCCTCTCTGACCCTAAGACAGAGATCAACATCACTGTAATTGAACTGAAACATTTCATCGAATCCATTCACTTTTTCAAATATGTCGCGTCTGATCAATAAACATGCTCCAGTAACCGCAGACAAATTACGGTACCAGGAATCAGATCCAAACAATGTACTAATGCTATCTTTTGATTGCCGGAAAAGGTTAGCCGCCATCCCTCCCAGACCTACAATAACTCCGGCGTGTTGAACCTTGCCGTCCGGATAGATTAGCTTCGGGCCCACGATTGCAATTTCCGGGATTTCAAACCATTGAACCATGGATGATAGCCAGTCCGAATGGATGACTTCGGTATCGTTATTCAGAAAAAGTAAAAAGTCTCCATTGACATTTCTGGCGCCAAGGTTACACGCCTTACTGAAATTGAAGGGCGTCTCCAACTTAATAACTCGAACCCGATGAGATTTCAAAAGGATTTCGTAGTAGATCCATGTCTCTTTGTTCAAACTTCCAGTATCTACGATAACAATCTCATAATCCCGGTATTCGGTTAAATTCATAAGGCTTTCGAGACATCTTTTTATGAAATACAGTTGATCTTTGGAAGGAACGATGATGGAGACCTTCTTTTGTTTCGATGTCCATGTCGATAACGGATGGTTCTGAAAAACATTGTGAGTTGGATCGAACTTTACCGCTGGGTTCTGTAGACCACGCCGCCTCAGGTGGTTTGTTATCGCAGCAATTTGAGATTTTTTTGCATAGGGTTTGTTGTTAACATTGACTGCTGTGGAGTGAGGTGTCATCCTCCAGTGATAAAGAACTTGTGGAATATGAAAAACCTTTGAGGTCTTTTCTATGATTCGGAGGTAAAGATCCCAATCCTGGGCTCCATCCATTTCCTCTTTCAAATAGCCGACTTCGTTCAGGAGCGTTCGTCGAAAAACAGAAAGCTGGTTCATGAGATTGCAGCACAACATCATTTCCGGAGACCAATCTGGCTTGAACAGTGGTTGGCAACGCTGCCCATGTACGTCCAACTTATCAGCATCAGAGTACAGGAAGTCAATTTCGGGATTCTTGTGAATTACATTCGCTACTTCATATAATGCATGTTTTGCCAACGTGTCATCGTGGTCCAGCATAACAATGAATTCTCCGGAAGCTTGTTCCAAGGCAACATTCGTGTTGCCGGAAATTCCTTGGTTCCCATTTAATCTGTGTATTCGAATACGATTGTCATTTTTGGATTCTTCTTTCAGATAGGTCCAGATAGCGTCCGTTTCGCTGGCATCAACGATATTCCAGAACCAGTTGCCGTACGTTTGATTTAGAACCGACCGGACAGTTTCCTGAAAGATCGAAAGTGGCGGTGAATACACAGCAGTTACGAGATTTAAAACCGGCGGATTATGCCATTGGAGCCATTCTTGGGATTGTCGGTTTAGTTCCTCATTATCAGGCTCAAAGCTCTTCTGAAAAATCTCGTACTCGATATCGTTAAAGAGCGGAGTTTTTAAGGATTTCGAGGAACCATACAATATCCGCTTTCCCAATTTGTAAATTCTATAAGCTGGATGCTTTAAGAAAAGGTCCAGATATTCCTGCAAATTCTGATTTCTATCCTGAAGGGCCAGGACACTTTGTCGATAATCGCTACTTGTCTTTTGCTCTTCACGCAGCCGATCTTGCAGACCCTTCAACTTTATTAGAAGATGGTTGTTCTGTTGATCCAGCGATGCGATTTTTCTATCCTTCTCTTCAATCGCATCCCATATTGCAGTCGTCAGCGCCAGTGCCTTCACGACGAAACTGTCCGCCTGTTGTGCCAGATCCGGCATTCTTAATTTCTCAAGTTGTTGGCGCATTTCCGAGGATGGAGGACTCTTTAAGCACACGAAGAAGACACGGTAAGCAGGGGATTCGTGACTTAGAGATTCGAAATACTCATTGAAGATTTGATTGAAAAGCCCACGAGCGACGTCGATTTCTGAAAACTGCAACATCAGAAAGTTTGAAAGCTGAAGGAGTAGCCAGGAATGAACGTTTGCGTTTTGGTATTCATAGATCTCCGGAAAAAACGTTTTCAGCGAGTCAAAAATTTCTTGTCGATCCGGAAGTTGATGCTCAATATGTTCAGCTACGTAAGAAGATGTATTTCCGGTGAGCTTTTGAATCGCTTGCGAAAAAGTTTGATCGGCCTGGTTTGTGAGGGCAGTTTTCATTGGAAAGGCTAAAATTACAGCATTTCGTGAAACTCTCTGGAGCTGTTGTATGAAAGGAGCCCTTTCCCGTTCTGGAAGGTGCTCCAACACGTCGATGCTTGCCACAATTTCAAACGATTGATCTGGAAACGGCAGGTGCAGTCCCGATCCACGTACGGTAATATGATCTGCTGTAACTACGTCCAAGTTAATGATGGGATAACCTGGGAGAAGTTGTCGCAAAGGGCTGAAAGCGGCCCCTACTTCCAAGATATTTGAGAGTTTGCCGTTAGTCAGCAGATCGATGATCTTGCCCAAAAGTTTGTAGCGCTGGAATTGATCAAAAACGATGTTCGACGTGGCCTCATTCATGGAAACTTTCATAATTTTAGCACGGTGAGTTGGACAGATTTCTATTTTCCTCGATAATGCGGCTGATGATGCACTCCTTCCTATTACGATGCGGAGCAATATCGTGCATCATGGTTACCGGAATACTGGTTGGGCTGGCGAATCTTGACAACAACTACGATGATGCCTTCATTACTTTTCGCTACGCGTACAATTTCGCAACAGATAAAGGCTTTGTCTATAACGAGGATGAACACGTACTGGGAATAACCGCGCCATTGTTCGGATTGCTTCTTGGCGTCTTGGGGATGATCTTTGGTCCGGATTCCATACCTTTGTGTGCCGGAGTTGTTTCAAGCCTCTCACATCTTGCAGCGGGACTTGCTTTATTCCAATACGGAAGCTCGCATCGCGAGCCATTGTGTGGCTTTTTTGCGGGACTCTTGTACGTCTGCAATCCTTTTTTGACGCTAAGCTTTGGCGGAGAAATGCCATTTGTGACCGCTTTGATCTTATGGGCCTTTGTGAGCTATAGTCTCCGGCACACATTGCTGTCCTCTTTCCTGCTGTCGCTCGCCATTTTGGCAAGGCCGGATTCTATATTGGCTGCAGCGGTTCTTAGTGTCCATTTCGTGATTACAAAGCGCAGATTTCCGCTGCGCGAGTTTGTGTTAATGTTATGCGTGACTGCTCCGTTTCTAGTCGCAGCTTTGGTCTATTACAAGGCTTTATTTCCGGCAACACTGGCGGCCAAACTCGCTCAAGGTAGGAGCGGACTTTGGGCAAGATTACCTTCGGAAGCTTTGTTCTGGTTGAAGGATTTTACAGTTTTCGGCCGAACAATCATTTTGCCGGACTTACCTCCTGGTGGACGTTTCGTCGTATATCTGACAGCAGGTGGGGCATTCATGTTTTGGCGCTTTCGCTTCTGGCTCCCCATCCTATCCTGGATCTATTGTTTCTTGTTAGGCTATTTGTGTTTGGGTGTTCCTTTTTACCATTGGTATCTGGTCCCAATTGTGTTAGCAAACATCATCTTTGTTTCCTGCATTGCAGCCGGTATGACATATATTTTTCAGAATGCTTTGGGTCGCATGACTTCAGGTCTTCGCTTCGCGGCAGGAGTGGTGTTAGTGCTTCTGTGGTTCTCACCGGTATATTCGAAACTTCAAGAGTCATTGCAAAGTTCAACCGAAGACGCGACCGAAGTCATGTACGAGAAAGCAGGGAAATGGTTTCGAATGAATACACTTGAGAATGCTTCAATCGGGTATTTGGAGATCGGTTTGTTGGGATACTATTCGCATCGCAGGATCGTGGATCCTCTTGGCCTTTTGGATCCTGCCATCCCGCCGCATCTGATCAAAGGGGATTTTGGATGGGCTTATCGGAAATATAGGCCTGACTTCATTCTCCACACGGATCGGTTCCGTGGTCCGTTTGAGGCAATGTTGTTAGAAAGATGGTTTATCGAAAGCTATCAGAGTATTGCCAAAATAGAACAGTCAGGAACCCGCCCGTTGATCATTTACAAACGAATTCCTTCTAAAAATGAGTTAAATATCCGATGATCTTCCATAGTTCTCCAACTTGTTTCTACGAACGGATGTCGCAGTCAACAAAGTATAATGTGGATTAATATTGGACCGAATTTGGACGGTATTCATGTTACCCGTAAGCCAAGTATCTCGGTTTTTTTCCCGGCATATAACGATGGAGGGACCATCGGAAGTATGGTTTTGATCGCTCTAGCGACCGTGCGAGAGCTTACGGACGAATATGAAGTTGTAGTAGTAAATGACGGCAGTACGGATTATACTGCCGCGGTATTGAAGGAGCTGCAAAGAAATCATCCCTCTGTAAAAATCATTCACCATGATCAGAACCGGGGCTATGGCGCCACATTGATTACTGGGTTTTCAAATTGCACGAAGGAAACGATCTTTTATACGGATGGAGATGCTCAATATGACGTCCGGGAACTTTCATTGTTATTTGCCAACTTAAAGGAAGGTGTCGATTGGGTTAACGGATACAAGATTTCCAGAAGTGATCCTTTGCACCGGAAAATCATAGGGCGGATTTACCACTGGATTGCCAGTATTTTCTTTCGTTTGAACTTAAGGGATGTCGATTGCGATTTCCGTCTGATGCGACGCGAAATGTTTGACCGTGTGCAATTGAAGTCCCAGGATGGCGTCATCTGCGTGGAAATGATTAAGAAATTTCAAGACGCGGGATTTCATGTTGTGGAGGTTCCTGTCCACCACTTCTTTCGTGCGTATGGAAAATCACAATTTTTTAATTTCAGACGAATACTTCGGATTATGGTGCATCTGACGAGACTTTGGTGGGAGCTCATGATAAGGAAAAGCCATCGGAGATAATTCCATCAGACAATCCACAAGATGGACTTGAGCCACCACGGAAATTGACCGTGCAAGAAAACCTCAGAAGAGACTCCGATAGAAAGCTACTGCTTATTGCTTTATTGCTAATCACCATCTTCCTTGTGCTTTTTCGTAACAAACCGTTTCACATCGATGATGTGTATTTCCTGGAAATAGCTGAAAACATCCTGAAGCGTCCCATGGATCCATTTCATGGCGCCACCACTTTAGTGAATGATGATTTCCGCGTTTTTAGAAACGTTGGAAAAACTCCCAATACCTTTGAGGCTATGTCACACCCGCCTCTGGTTGGTTATGTTCAGGCGGCTGCCGTCAGGCTTTCCGGCGGATTTCAAGAGAGCTCACTCCATCTTACCTTCATGATTTTCCCTTTACTTTGCGTCCTCTCGACTTATTGCCTGGCCAAACGATTTACGGATTATCCTTTTGCCTCCACGCTTTTGTTTGTAACATCACCTTTATTTCTTGTAAATGCAACCAGCGTGATGACCGATATTCCGATGCTTGGACTGGGACTCACGGGATTTTCCTTTTTTATTTATGGCATTGATCGTCGAAGGATTCTCTGGTTAATACTTGCTGGCATTTTCACGGGCTTGGCGATCCTAACAAGGTACGTCGCCGTAGGGCTTATCCTGCTTTATCTTAGTTACATTCTTTTTCAAAGGAAGAGTCTCACACAGCTCTTGTGGTTGCTCGGACCAACGACTCTGATAGTAGGCTTGTGGTTGCTAGAGAACTGGCTCCATCACGGAACCCTCCATTTGCTTGCCAGCAGCAAGCACTATGCTCATTTTTACAAAGACTTGAGCTTCGCGCCTGCGATTTTGCTTCAAAAATTGGTTTCCGGATTGGCTGCAATCGGCGGCGGCGGTGTTTTTGCTTTTTTCTATTTGCTCTTCGGTTTACCAAATAGGAAGAGAGTAGTTATTTGGTTCATAGCGGGGGTTACCTTATCGATTGTGGTCCTGATCCTTCGCCCATTCGATCTCTCGATTTTGAGTGAATATTCCTCTTGGCAAACGGGACTGCTATTTCTTTTCTTCAGCATCGGTTCATCTTTTTTATTCTTAACCTTTCCCCGAGAAAATGAGTCCCATGACAAATCCTTCTTACTAGTTTGGTTATTCGGTGCAATAATAACGTCCATTCTCATGCTTCCTTTCGGAACGGGTAGGTATATGCTTCCTGCGCTTCTGCCTCTTATCTTTGTCTTGATATCGGGAAATAAGTTAGTGAACAAAGTGGCTGCGACCGCTGTGGTTTCACTTACTTTAAGCTTGTCCATCCTACTAACCATTGCAGATTATCAGCATGCTCTCGCATACAAGAGTTTCGCGCACGAGATAAAGAGCTTGTATCCGGGAGCAAAGATCTGGTTTGTCGGAGATTGGGGCTTCCGCTACTACATGAATCGAAACGGATGTCGATATCTGTTGTCAACCGATGATTCACCAACCAGAGAAAATCTGATCGTGAAGGCTGAAATCGCGGGGCTTCACAATTTCTCGTCTTCGTTGCGTGAACGCTGTTCACTTGTGAGAACGATTGAAATATCAAACAAATTCCCTGTGAGGTTGATGAACGTCGAGGCAAGGACAGGTTTTTATGCCCATGGATTCGGGTTTCTACCTTTCGGTTTTTCGCAAGCTCCCATGGAACGGTTCACCATTTATCGAGTCGATCGGTTGCGCTAAAAATGCATTGGATACTTCTGGCATTGTTTGTCATTCTTCTTCTAAGAACATTTCGAGTCGTGAGGCCAACCGAACGCGGGTTGATTTTGCGCCTTGGCAAATCTACCAAGAGAGTAGTAGGACCCGGGCTGATCGCAATTCTGCCATTTGTTGACCGAATTCGTCGAGTATCCATTGAACCTTTGTCATTGTCACTGCCGATTCAGTCGGCGATTACGCGAGATGAAATTCCGATTCAGCTACAAGCGTCCTTAGATGCTGAGGTGAAGAATCCACGACTTGCTTTGATTGGAGCTAGAGACTGGAGAGTGCATTTAATCTCGCAGCTTCAACTACTGATGAAAGAGCGGTTGGAAGAGCTCGATTTTGATCATCTTGATTCATCATTTCCTAAATGGATTCAGTCGATTCGCAGAGAGATCGATGCGGCTGCCAATGTCCTTGGAGTTCAAATCACCGGGCTCTCAATTTCAAATCTATCGCCACGCAGTCGTCCCGAATGAATTTAATTCAGAAGGTAACCGTTCGAAATCCGGTTGCTCTGGTGTTGTTGATCAGCGGATCCACTGGATTCCTTATCGGAAGTCTCCAGCATGGAACCTGGCAGCTTGCTGTGGAAAGCGCTCAAGTTCTCGCCGGTGTGGTGGAATATCCGAAACACAATCCATTCTACATGCATCATACAAAGCTCTGGTCCCTTTTACATCAAATTTGTGTACCTTTCTTGCTAATTGGCGTGTCAGAACGGACTCTTTCATTCCTGTTCTCCGGGATTATGGGAATGCTTTCCTTTCAAGCTCTTTCGCTGACGGTCTGGGCGCTCTGCAACGACCTTCTTCTGTCACTGGCGTCTCCCTTCATGATTGTGTTCACGCATGCGACAAAATACTGCGCTATTTATCCCGTAGTTCTTATGGGAACCTCGAACACGCACGGAATGATTGGCCTTGCTCTCGTTCTGCTGATCATCGCGTTTATTGGTTCAGGCAAATTCAAACATTCAATGTTCCTGCTTGGTCTTCTTCCTTCTGTTCATCTTGCACTCGGTGCTCTTTCCTGGGCGGTGATCATTCTATGTGCTCTTCTCAGTGGTCCTCCTGTACGTGAGCAATTGGTCGCTGCGAAAAAGTATTTCTTCATTGGGTTGTCTATCACCGTAGCAAGTCTTGCCGTTCAGTTTTTATGGTCCTATGACCAACCATATCTTTCCATGAAAGAAGGTTCCCGGTATATTCACATTTTTGTGCGAAATTGGGACAGCCACCGAATTCCAATAGCTCTGAGTAATCCAGGATTATTGCTGAATTTTGTTACGTTTGGTGTGACGCTAATCTGGATACAGAAGCATCCAGATCAGCGAGGTAGTGCCCGACATTTTCCGCTTCTCGCGCTGGCCGTTGCCGCGGTTTTAGGCGGTTTTTTCGCTTTTGTATCCCGGATACCACCCGAGAAGTTGCCAGCTTTCCTAATTATCATGATGCCCGCGAGAATTCTGGAACTAAATGTGCTTGCAATCTCAGCATTATTAATCGGATTGAGTGCTCAAATGAAGAAATCGCTGTTGGGAGCGGGCCTTCTCGCAGCAGTTGCCGCTGTGGGATGGATATTATCAGGCTTACCGTTGCATGTGTTACTCGCCTTTGCTTTCGGGGTATGTATCTTGCCATTTGTGTCTTTCGAAAGAACTACCAGGGCAGCTACTGCGATTAGAACAATTGCGCTGCTCATACTTTTGATAATGACAATAAACCTGATTTCGAAGCCTGACCTTTTCCGGCAGGAGCCTGAAGAATGGAACAATTTCGCTCTTGTTGATGATCAGGTCCTTATGCAGGCTTCAAGGGGGAACGATCTTCTTCTTACTGCGTCAGATCTTCATCTCATTCAACTACGAACCAGACGTCCAGTCGTTTTGGACGGCGGTCAGCTGGATATCTTGCCATATACCTATGAGTCTGGACCGGAAATGACCCGCATTCTAAAGGAGGTTTATGGCGTGAGTTTTTCTGACCCGCCGCCGGAGGCAAAGCGCACAGCGAGAATTCGGGTCAACGCGCATCGGACATTATGGGAAAAGCGTGACAGAAAGAATTGGCAACAGCTGGCAGCGAAGTTTGGACCTACACAGGTGCTGACGTATCCCGATTGGAAGTTAGCTCTACCGGTTGTTGCTCAAAATCATAATTTCTTGCTATACCAAATTCCTGCGCCGTAGATCGGCGCACAAGAAATTGAGGTCTTTTTATCCATTCCGGCAACGTCAAAAAAATTGCATAAGAAAAGAAGCCGAACAGATATAAGTTTAGGATTTCATCAAATAAAAAATGGTTGACTGTTGGAAAATACCACCCCAACGGGGACTTGCTGCTAATCCAAAGTGTGGTGACAATTACTGCTAATGAAAAACTGGAAATCATTGATAATGCTTTCCGTTGACGGATCCATTCCAGCATTTGTGGAACCGTAAAAATCAAGAACATCAACCGGTAATCCCAATTATTCCATAATAGAAAGCTAATGATGTATATACTCGCTCCTATCCGGAAACTATCAAGAAAGTTCATACGGAGGCCATCAGGAGTTTTTCGTCGGGCTAACACGAGAGCGAAAACAACAATTGAAATCAGAGTGAGGGAAGAAAAAAGCGTTAAGTATCGATTCAGCCAGCCGTAACCTGATTGGATCGAAATATCATCCAACATTGTGAAGATTACCTGAGCACCATAGGATAAGTAAGTTAGTTTTACTGCGTTCTGCTGCATCAGCCGAATATCGGGATAGATCTGATAGAGATAAATTGCAAAGATAGAAAAGAGAACTGCAAAGATCCCTATAGCGCGCCTCTTTGGTTCTTTAAAACATGCAATCATTGCCGCTATCGGAAAAAGTTTCAGGAATCCGGCAGCTAAAAACAACAAGTACGGCACAAACCTGTACTTTCGGTTCTTACTCAAGTGAAGAATCCCAAGTGACAAAATCGAAAACATTATCAGATCAGTGTTTCCTGTTTCGATTCCGAGCATGATCGATGGTGAGCAAAGAATCGCACTGTAAAGAAACCCTTCCCCAAACGAAATCGGCCCGGTGACAAGAAATACGCAAAGAAAGAAGATCAGTCCACTGGCAATTCCGATATAAGTACTGTGACTCTGATCAATTCCCAACTTAGCAAGATGCAGCCAGATTCGGGGGTAATCCATCGGCAATTTGTTCGGCTCACACGGATTGGTGATCAATACGTCATAGCCTTTTCGTGTGCACTCCAGTGCGGAAGTTAAATGGTGCGTATCAAGAAACGCAGGTTTCGAAGTGGAAACCTTGAGATACTTCTCCCAGAATTCAGCGTGATTGATAAAGAACCCTGCGATATAGATGGAGAGGAAATAGAAAATCAGGGCAATTAGAATAACGATTCGCCCATCTTTTTTCGGAAGAATGTCCCCCTGCAACCTCAACCTTCCTGAAAAGTATACTATAGATATGATTGTACGCGGATAGCCCCGGGGATTTCGTGAAAACAAGGATTGGTAAAATAGCTCAACGGTACTGTCGTAACGGGAAAAAAAATCTCAAAGGAAGAGTAACAGGTTCCTTCGCTTTTGTAGCATCTGGTGTGAAGCCAATCCTACCCAACTATACAGCTACTAGAAAGTTTTCCCCCGCCTTCTAGAACCGTTGAATTTATGCAACAAGTTTTTGGTAGTTGTCAAGAAGAAATGGATGGTGTGGAACTTAAGAAGTCCTAACCTGGATTAACTTTAGCAGGAATTCCGGCACAAAATCGGCTCCATTTGGCCATGATAAGGTATGCAGTTCGGGATGCAGTTGGAAACTCGCAAAATAGGATGGATCCCTGAGCGGTTCAAAGACTTCACCAGTTAATTCGTTTTTCAGGTCTACTTCACCTTCGGTACCA
>JAKEFK010000203.1 GCA_022616075.1 bacterium | reverse complement strand
GAACGGTAATGTAAGCTGGGTGCCCAGCATGTCAGGCATCATCAATAGCACAACTGCCTTCCCCCCACGCAGTGGAAGTTGGAAAGCGCAGCTAAACGGCAAAGGTAGCACAAACACACAATCCGTTTACCAGCAAATCGCTATTCCTGCGAACGCATGCACCGCAACTCTGACTTTTTACGTGCGTATTGCGACAACCGAAACGGCAAGCGTTGCCAATGATAAGTTGAAAATTCAGATTCTGGACAGCGCCGGTGGTGTTTTAAAGACGTTGAAAACATTCAGCAATCTCGATAAGACGACGGGCTATGTAAAGAAGTCGTTTAGCGTACTCAACTTTAACGGGAAGACGATTCGCGTGAGGTTTTTGGGTACTGAGAATTCCAATTTGAAAACAACCTTCCTGATCGATGATACGGCCCTCAAAATAACCAAGTGAAATTCCAGGCTTTGGAAGGTAACTAATTCTATTGAGAAAGGAATTTATGTTTTTGATTCATGAGAAAAGGCCAGGTAATTGCGTTGATCCAACTGTTTATGGGCGACTTGCTCCCAAGGAGAGTTTTAAGGAAGCCCGCGTGATCCTGATCGCTAAGTACTTAGAACACGAGTTGGCACAAGCGGCAGCCACCGAAATGGAGCGGCATCTAAACAGATGTGCATATTGTTCGAAATTCTCAGATGAGCTAAGCGGGACAGAAGATTTCAGTAATCAAACGGTTCCATTTGCCGTTTGTCCGTCAAGTGAAATTCTAGATATTTTCCTTTTTGATCCGAATGTAATCTCCATGGAAGAAAAGCAAAGAATTGGGAATCATCTGGAACAATGTCCACTTTGCAGGGAGGAAACAGACTGGCTCAGAAGCATTGAACAGTCGCGTCCGATCAATTTTTCCCTTTCTGGTAAGAAGTGGTTTCTACATGCGTCCGTTGCAGCCGCTGTCGTCTTCATGCTCCTATCCTCCTTGTTGCTGTGGCAGAAGCATAAGGCAAGTTTCCCGGGCAAAGAACTGCGTGAGCTTGCGGTCATCAAGGAGCCAAGTGAAGTTGATTTTGCCGGCTTGGAGAAAACGTCTACTCAGCTCTCCACCGGTTTAAACCAGGTCTACAACGAAGGGATAACACTCTTTAAGGCTGGCCAATACTATCAAGCGTCAATCGTATTCCAGAAGATATTGAATGACTCTCCTCATTCAGCCTCGCTTTACCTCCTGGGCTACTGCTATTACA
This sequence comes from bacterium, assembly GCA_022616075.1. Taxonomy (NCBI): domain Bacteria; species bacterium. The sequence continues at coordinate 4,596 of JAKEFK010000203.1, read as the reverse complement.
AATTGAATGACGGAGAAAAAGCTTTTCTCCTCTGCGATCAGGCGGAGAGAATGCAGCCGAAATCAAACGAGCGGTGTTTGCTTCTGCTGAATATTGCCTTAAAGACCGGTCACTTTGATCGTGCGCTGATGGAAATCTGTGCTCTTTATCACGACTTTCCTGACGACCCGGCTGTTCGCAACTTGTATCTGCAAATCAATAGTCTAAAGCGCGGCAATGCGGTCAGGATGTAAAGGAGGAAACCCATGTTTAAGGTTCATCTCGTTTTCGCTCTTCTGATAGGAAGTCTGGCTCCTTCCGTTGTTTACGCCGAAGCTTCCAACGAGAAGTCCAGAACAGTGAAGGGTTTTGTGCAAACGCGACCAGGCGGCCCTGCGGAAGAAGCGGAAATCCCCGTTCACGAAGCGCCTGTAGACCTGCCTGTAGTTTCTCCTGACGAAGCGAATCTGAAAGAGGATGATCTCGTTCTTGGGGTTGTTGTAGATGGTCGTGCCATCGCGTTTCCAATCCGTTTCCTGGCGATGTTCGAAATCGTAAACCAGAGAATCGGTGAGAATTTGCTAGCTCCGTCCTGGTGACCGCTCACCGGATCGGGTGTCGTGTACACTCGCAGGACGAACGAAAGAGACTTAACGTTTGACTTTGCGCAAGGGCTGATGAAAGACAATCTGTTGTTGGTCGATCGTGAAACAAATAGTTTGTGGTCACAGCTGGATGGCAAGGCAATCAGCGGTCTGTTGAAAGGAACTCCCCTGAACGCGATTGCTTCTCTTCAAACAACCTGGGGACACTGGCGCGAACAATATCCCGGCACTGTCGTCATGGTCAAGCCGAGTGAAGAGGGGAAGCCTTATTTGTATCGCAATCGGCGACCTGGTTCCAGTCCCCCGGCAGAACCTGTCCGAACGCACGATACCTCTGTTCTTGGTCTGGGGATCGTTATCAACGGGAAAGCTGCATATTTCCCCTTTTCTGAACTCGAAAAGGTAGTTGCGCCTTATCCGTTCAAACTTGGCGGCCAAGACATCACACTCTATTACAAAAAAGAGGCCTTCACAGCTTGGGCAGAAGATGCAAAGGGAAATCTTTTACCCGGAGTACTTGCTTATAGAGATGGCTGGCTAAGTTTTCATCCCGAGTCAATCATTTTCCAGGCTAAAAGATAATCACTCAGACTTTTTCCATTCGTAGCTGGCGAACATCTCATCGAGCGGTGTGTGGAATAAGTGGTTAGAATAGTTGCTGATCGTTTTCACCGCGATGGCAAGGATGATCTCCAGCATGTGCCGCTCCTCATAGCCTGCGCCTAGAAAGGCCGCTACATCGGACTTCGATGGCAAACCGCGTTTGGCTACTATCGTTTCCGTGAAGGTGCTAAGCGCCCCGAGCTTCAAGTCAGGAATCTTCTGTCCTTTGCGAATGGCCTCGGTCACTTGAGGTGGTACTTTGGACATTCGGTCGGCGATCATGCTGTGAGCCGCCACGCAGTAATCGCAGCCATTGCGAGCGCTGATTGTTAGAAGCACTACCTCCTGCTCAGCCGGGGTTAAGTCAGAACCCTTGCGGAATCGATCATAGCCGTCCATATAAGTCTCAAGTAACCCGGGGCTGTTTACCATGCCCGAATACATGTTCGGAATGAAGCCTAATTGCGCCTTAACCTTTTCCAGTAATGCTTTGGCTCTGGGTTCTGCGTTGTGTATAGTTTTCGGCGACAGCGTGAGTTTGTATTCGCTATTCATTGGTATCTCCTTTTGCTTCATCGTTCGACATTCTCAGGAGCGATCTGCTGGCCGTTAAGCTTGAACGGGCAGACGCGAAGAGCTTTGAGCGCGAGGGCGAAGGCAGCAAGTGGAGGTGCCACACGCCACATGTCCCCCCATGAGCCGTCGCCCGCTCGGTAGAGTGCGGGTGCAATGTTGCAAAGCATGCGCAGCATGGGTTTGATCAGACCGTTGCTCTGCGAGCGACCTGGCGATTTGCCGGCTACTATTGCATCGAGGGCCGCGGCTAATGGTTTCGTGTCATTGGCCCAATGCGCGCGAAAGAGAATCGTGCCGTCAACTCCCAAAACGTAAGCGGAGTTGGGCTTAGGCCCCAGTGCGCGGTGCAGAGTGCCATCCACATCATCCACAGCCACTTCAAACTCGAAGCCGTGGATCTTGCGAAGCCGCTCCGCGTGCCTCATCTTCGCGTCGATCGTTCGCGGTTGCGGAAATGCTTTCCCAGGATGCGCTTCACGTACGTTCACCATTACGAATCGGACATGCGGTCCAAAGCGGAGGTAAAGTTCCTTCAGTCCTGGCGCGGCATTATCCGTCACCGGGCAGGTGCTGGATCCGAAAATCAGCAACGCCGGGCCGGTCTCGGCAAGATCGCTTGACTTGAAGCGGCCTCCACCCACGATCGGAAGATCGAACTCCGGTACACGCTCGCCCGGACCCGGATCAACTTTACGGAAGTAGAGGTCCCTCACCACCATCGGGAGTGATAGATGCTCGAAACGATAGCGCCGTCCTGCATCCCCGGTCATTTTAGATTCGCTATTCATTGGGTTCTCCTTTTTAAAGAAATATCAGTCAAGTTCTACACGTGTCATGATTTAGAAATAATTCCAATCTCCGCCAGACGTTCCATCAGGATCTTCTTTCCTTTGAATATTCTTGTTGCCACTATGTTCGATGGCAGGCTCAGTTTCATCCCAATCTCGTCGTAACTTAGATCCTCCATCACCCTGAGATATATAGCCTCAGCGTAAGATTCCGGCAGTCTTGCGATCAGATCTGAAAGAATTTCGCGAATCTCTTTCATCCGGTATGTGTATTCCGGACTGGACTGAATTCCGTCCGCAACGGAAGGAGCATCATCGGAGATGATCCGAAAGAGTCTGCCTCTTTTTATAGTGTTCTCACGGCGAAATTTTTGAAAGAGCGTAATCCGCGCAACACGAAAGATGTAGGTGCTTAGTCTCGATTCTCCCCGAAACACATTGTTGCTTGAGATAAGTCGCAGGTAGATTTCGTGGAGCATTTCCTCACGGTCTTCGGGGTTGGGAAGATGCTGACGCAAGAGACCGGCGATCGACTTAGATGTCTTCAAGAAAGTTACAAAAATCTTCTCACAGGCCACAGTATCTCCAGCCCGGGCACTGCGGAGCAGTTCTGCCTCCTGTTCCACAATAGGCTTTGCAGCCGCGATTCCGACCTGAGGGAAAGTAAGTTGCATTGTATTCATACTCTCTCCTTCTCAAGCAGCGCATTGAGCTTCTCCACTATTTCCGACTTTGGTACTGCACCTATCACGAGGTCGACTATCTGGTCGCCGCGGAAAAACAGCAGTGTGGGGATCGAACGAATACCATACCGATCTGTGCTGATTCTGTTGTAGTCCACATTCAACTTTCCAACCTTGATTCGTCCGGAAAATTCAGTGGCGAGTTCTTCGATGACGTGTCCCATGATATGGCAAGGGCCGCACCAGTCCGCCCAGAAATCCACCAGAGTTGGCAGCGGACTCTGCAGGACCTCCGCATTGAAATTCTCATCGGTTATTGCCGTCAACTTTTCATCATCTTTCATGTTTCCTTGATTCACCTCGTATCGTGTTAATTACAATCTCCGTGCCAGAACATGGTTGAACGGAAGACTTTCTGATATCTCCTTTTGAAGCAAAGACTTGAGGCATAATTGAATTAGCATGAGAAGTTAAGTTTTCGTAAAACAGACGCGGCTGTCCGTGGGTAGCCACGGCTCACCGTGGGGCGTGAGAGGCAGAAACCCTGAAAGTGGATTACGTTCGGCTGGGTCGCTTCAGACCGAGTTTCTGCATTCGGTCTCGGAGAGTGCTGGAAGGAATGCCCAAAGAAGCTGCAGCCCCCCGCTTTCCTTCAACGATCCAGTTACTTTTCTCAAGGGCCTGAAGAATATGTTCGCGCTGAACCTCATCGAGGGTACTTGTTAACGCTGATAACCTGTCCTTCGCTACAAGGGATTCATCAATTCGAAGTGTGGAATCACTCGTGAGAATCACCGCTCGCTCGATGATGTTTTCCAGTTCCCGGATGTTGCCCGGCCAGGAATATTCCATCAATAAGGTCATGCACTCCTGAGGAATCTGATCGATCCTTTTCCCAAGTTTTGTAGAAGTTTTGGCAGTGAATTTTTTTACAAGGAGCGGAATATCTTCTTTCCTTTCGCGAAGCGGAGGCAGAGAAATGGGAAAAACATTGAGGCGATAGTAAAGATCTTCCCGAAAATTGCCGGTCCGGATAGCCTTTTCCAGATTGCGATTTGTTGCCGCTATCACGCGGACATCCACCTTGATTGTCTTCGAACCCCCGACCCGCTCGAATTCACCTTCTTGAAGGATTCGAAGAAGCTTCACTTGTAGCTCCGGGGAGAGGTCTCCGATTTCATCGAGAAAGATCGTTCCTCCACTCGCAAGTTCAAAGCGGCCGATTCTTTGAGAAAACGCTCCGGTAAAAGATCCCTTTTCATGTCCAAAAAGATCACTTTCAATCAGGTTTGGGGGCAGAGCGGCACAATTGACCTTCACAAGCGGCCGGTCCTTACGGCGGCTGATGCTATGGATGGCACG
>JAKEFK010000202.1 GCA_022616075.1 bacterium | reverse complement strand
GATAACGCTCCATCAAAATCTTCATCGCATCTTTATATTCGACCGCCAGTTTTTTCAGATCTGCTTTTGGATCGTTACTGTACCGTTTCGCCAACGCTTCTATGTAAGCGCGCTCATTTTCCGGCGCAGTTGACGATACTCCAATAGCTTTTTGAACCGCCTCGTAGGCTTGCTTTTCGCGCTCCGGGTTCACATCCAGGTTAATATTCGGTCCCAAAGCAAAAGCAATTCCCCAGTACGCCATGACCATGTTTGGATCCAGTTCGAGTGCTTTCCGGAAAGAACGAATCGCTTCGTCATGATTGAATGCATAAATCAGATTGAAACCCTGATCAAAATATTTTTGCGCTTCAGGATTTTTCGTAGATACGGGGTGATGATAATTTCCCAAGCCACTCAGCAGCACCGCAGAACCACTTTTTTCTTCTGTGCCGTGCTGGTGCTGCGCAAAACTCGTTGTAGTGAATAAAATTGCGATCAGAATGCAGACATTGTGTTTCATCCGAACCTCTCCTGGTGATTAAAATTCCGCTAAAAGTTCTCCGGGAGCAACCGTTCCCGTTCCTATTTTTCCCACAACGATTCCAGCCGCGATATTTGTAATCTTCACAGCATCCAGCAGATCGACCCCGGCAACGAGAGTCAGACAAAGAACCGAAATCACGGTATCACCTGCGCCCGTAACGTCGTACACTTCCCGGGCGCGAGCTGGAACCAGATCCATCCTGCCCTCATGAAAAAGCGCCATCCCTTTATCTCCCCGCGTGATCAAGAGCGCCTTGCAATCAATCGTTTTGAGGATACGTTCTCCCGCCTCCGCGAGTTCCTGCTCCGTCTGAATGGGATATCCGAGCACACTACTTGCTTCACTCACGTTTGGCGTGAGGATCGTGACGGGCGTATAAGAAGAAAAAAAACGGACCTTAGGGTCCACGCAAACAATCTTTTTTCGTTTTCGCGCCGCGGGGAGTATTTCCTCTAATAGATTAGGAGTAATGGTGCCCTTCGAATAGTCAGAGATGATAATGCCATCCACCTGATCCAGTTTCTCCAGAAAACGGCTTACGAGACGCGAGCGATTTGCGTTATCGATGTAAGTTTTCAATTCCCGGTCGACGCGCACCACCTGCTGCTGATGAGCCAGGATTCGCGTCTTAACCGTTGTTGGTCTCTGCATAACAAACAAGCTTTCCGTGTCTACGTTTCTTTCACGGAACAGGTCCAGCATTTTTTTACCGGCATCGTCCTCACCCAGAACTCCGAGAGGAATTGCGTGAGCTCCCATCGCCTCGAGGTTTTGAACGACATTCCCGGCTCCTCCCAGCGAAAAAGATTCCCGCTCCACATCCACAATCGGCACGGGAGCCTCCGGTGAGATTCGATCTACGTGCCCCCAAATGAACTGATCTAACATATAGTCTCCAAGCACAAGAATCTTCAGCTCAGAAAATCTGTGTATCAGTTTTTCGGCGGCGGAACGATCCATAGAGATTTCGCGGTGGGACAAAATTATGATTTTTCCGGGGTTTCCTCGAGAGTCGCTTCTTCGATCAGCATCACAGGAATATCATCCACGATCGGGTAGATCCGTTTACATTGTTCACAACGTAATCCCTTTCCATCCGCGGTGAGATGCACGCTTTTGATGCAGACGGGACAGGCGAGAATATTCAGTAATTCCTGACTTACAGCCATAAACCTGTTATATCTCAACGTTCCGTTTGAAGCAACCTTTATGTTAAAATATCATCAACACGACCATCATCTAATTCACAGAGGAGAATTTTATGTCAGGCCACTCAAAATGGAGCAAGGTGAAGCATGTCAAGGCGGTACAGGATGCTAAACGGGGCAAAGCTTTCACCAAGGTAATCAAAGAAATAACGGTAGCGGCGCGGATTGGCGGCGGGGATCCCGATGGTAATCCTCGTTTACGGGCCGCGATCATGGCAGCCAAGCAAACAAATATGCCGGGTGACAACATCAAACGCGCGATACAAAAAGGAACCGGCGAATTGCCTGGTGTTCAATACGAAGAGATTACCTATGAAGGGTACGGGCCTGGTGGAATCGCGATTCTTGTGGAGGCAATGACCGATAATAAGAATCGTACGGTCTCCGAAATGCGTTATGTGTTCTCACGAAACAATGGAAACATGGGTGAAGCCGGCAGCGTCTCCTGGATGTTCAGCAAAAAAGGATCGATCGTAATCGACAAAAACGCGGTGGATGAGGAAAAATTGATGGAGATCGCGCTGGAAGCAGGCGCAGACGATATTCAGGAAGATTCCGGGAATTTTGAAGTTCTGACGACACCGGAAGCTTTTCACAAAGTGACTGCCGCGCTGCAGGCCAGCGAAATTCCAACCGTTTCCGCTGAACTGGCGATGATTCCTCAAACCTGGATTCAAGTCACTGGAAAAGAAGCACAGCAGGTGCTCAAACTCGTGGAAGCGCTGGAAGATCATGAGGATGTTCAAAAAGTTTGGGCAAATTTTGATATTTCCGAAGAAGAACTGGTCCAATTAGCAGGGTGAAGACATTACTCGTATCATTGGAATAGATCCTGGTTCGCGCATTACCGGTTACGGGATCATTGATTCCGATGGCCAAAACTTTCAGCTCGTTGAAGCTGGCTGCATTCGACTTTCCGACACCATTTTTTCTTCCCGCCTGAGAAAGCTTTTTGAAGAAATCTCGGGCATCTGCCGCCAACACAAACCTCAGACAGCGGCGGTCGAACAAATATTCCATGCCCGTAATGTGCGTTCTGCGCTGATGTTGGGTCAGGTTCGTGGGGTCATTTTGCTCAGTTTGATCAACAACGCTTGTGAGATATTTGAATACTCCACGCTTGAAGTGAAAAGTGCGGTCACGGGTTACGGGCGCGCAGAAAAAAATCAGCTCAAAAGAATGATTGAAATGATGATCCATGCCGATTTTGGCCACGCAAAATATGATCTTACCGATGCACTGGGTCTGGCGATCACACATGCGCAAGTTTCTGCGTTTCGGAGCAAGCTAAAATGATCGGATATTTGAAAGGAATTTTACTGGGAAAGACACCCAACAGCGTTCTGATCGATGTAAATGGAGTCGGATATACGGTCAGTATTCCCGTATCAACTTTTTATGATCTTCCTGGTGAAGGAAGCGAAATTGCTCTCTATATTTATACCGTTGTGCGCGAAGATCTCATTGCGCTCTATGGATTTCGAACTGTGCGGGAAAAACATCTATTTGAAAAACTCATCAGTGTGAGTAATGTCGGACCGAAAATGGCAATTTCGTTCTTGTCCGGCATGACAGCCGAGGAATTGATTCCTGCAATCCAAAGACAGGATCTGTTGAAACTCACATCGATTCCGGGAGTCGGACGCAAAACGGCAGAACGTGTTTGTCTGGAGCTTCGCGAACAGATCCCGCAACTCCTTTCGGAAGTAACGCAACCGGAAAAAGAGAAGCCGGTTCGTGAGGATCTGATCAGTGCGCTGGTCAATCTGGGTTATCATAGGTCTGTAGCGGAACGTACCGTAAAAACGGTGCTGGATCAGGTCACTTCCGACGCCAGCTTTGAGGTTCTTTTGAGGAGTTCGCTGCAGATCATCTCAGCATGAAATACCACCGCCAAGACGCCAAAACGCCAAGAATATTAGAATTTTTGTTCTTATCTTGGCTCCTTGACGCTTTGGCGGTTCAAAAATAGCATGGCCAATCAGACGGAACGGATTATCGTAAGCGTGCCGACCGGCGAAGAGCTCAAAGAAGAAGCGCATCTTCGTCCGCAAACTTTTAACGAGTACGTTGGCCAGGAAAAAGTCCGCAAGAATTTGCAGGTGGCAATTCAGGCAGCGCGCCAGCGCAAAGAAGCACTCGATCACATCTTATTGATGGGCCCTCCGGGTATGGGCAAAACAACGCTGGCCTACATCGTCGCTCACGAAATGAATGTGAGTTTGAAGACCACAGCCGGACCGGTCATCGAACGCGCTGGTGATCTCGTGGCTCTTCTCACAAACCTACAGGAGCTGGAAATCCTTTTTATCGATGAAATCCACCGCCTTCATCCAGCGATCGAAGAAATACTTTATCCTGCTATGGAAGATTACAAAATCGACATCATCGTCGGGCAAGGACCTGCAGCGCGAAGTTTCAAAATCAATTTGCCCCCTTTTACTTTGATCGGCGCAACCACCAGCGCAGGTTCCCTTACAAAACCTTTGCGCGACCGGTTTTTGATCCGGCACACATTGGACTTCTATTCGGTGGAAGACATATTCAAAATCATCACCCGTTCCGCCCGCATCTTGAATATCGCTTTGGAAAAAGAAGGCACCGAAGAGATCGCGCGGCGTTCGCGACGCACTCCCCGCATTGCCAATCGTTTGTTGCGAAGAGTTCGGGATTTTGCACAGGTGGAAGGGGATGGAATCATCACACAGGATGTCGCGAAACGCGCCCTGGAAATGCTGGAGATCGATCCGCTCGGTCTCGATGAAATTGACCGCAAACTCCTGCTAACCATCATTGAAAAATTCGATGGCGGTCCGGTGGGAGTGAACACTCTTGCAGCAGCGACATCCGAAGAAAAATCCACACTCGAAGACATCTACGAACCCTTTCTGATGCAAATCGGTTTTCTACAACGAACGCCCCGCGGACGAATTGCAACGCCTCTCGCCTACAAGCATCTGGGATTTAAGCCCAACCAAACGCAGAATCAACAGACCTTATTTGAAAAATGAATTCGTCTGGACTACTTTCGCTGGAGAGTTATAACTACTATCTTCCGTCCGAAAGGATTGCGCAGTTTCCCGTCACACCACGGGATGCTTCCAAACTGTTGTTCATCTCCCGGCAAAATCAAAAGTTCCAGGATTCCCTTTTCCGCAATCTTCCGGAATATTTGCAACCCGGTGACCTTCTTGTAATGAATAATACAAAAGTCATCCCTGCCAGGATACTCAGTGATGCGGGTGAAATTCTTTTGATTCGTGAGGTGGAGCCATCCTGTTGGGATTGTCTCGTTTATCCAGGAAAACATTTCAAGCCCGGCGCAGTCTTCAAGATTGCCGGCGTCTCAGCGACAGTGCTTTCGCACTCAAAGAATGGCAGGCTCATCCGGTTCAACGGGGATGTGGATGCGTTGCTGAACAGATACGGCAGGGTTCCTCTTCCTCCGTATATTGACCGCGAGCCGAGCATCGAAGATCGCAAACGATACCAGACCGTCTACGCAAGAAAACCTGGATCCATTGCTGCGCCGACAGCCGGCATGCATTTTACTCGACGGCTCTTGGGCGATTTGAAGAAACGCAAGATTCAGAGTTGCAAAATAACTCTCCATGTTGGACCGGGCACGTTCCGTCCTGTAAAAAACAGTAATGTTACCGAACACAGCATCGATCCGGAATACTATTCCTGTTCCGCCGCAACGTGGCAAAAGATCCAGAATGCTTCGCGTGTAGTTTCCGTTGGAACCACAACAATCCGGGCGCTCGAGACAATCGCACTCACGAAAGAGCTCCACGGGTTTTCAAACCTGTTCATCTATCCCGGTTATCAATTTCATGTGGTCCGGGGATTGATCACGAATTTTCATCTTCCCAAGTCTTCCCTGCTGATGCTCGTTTCCGCCTTCGCCGGATATGAGTTGATTCGCGCTGCTTATCAACACGCAGTAAAAAATGATTACCGTTTCTACAGTTACGGAGATGCGTCATTAATTCTATGAACGCTGAAGAATTTCTGGAAAAAGCTGTCGGTGATTCGCTGGAATTGAAGAAAGTTTTTTTCAATGAAAACCGGGAATCGGTTCTTCTGTTCTGGAAAATGTTGAAAGAGGTCCGGAACGAAAAACGAAAGGTCCTGATTTTTGGCAACGGAGGCTCCGCTGCGGATGCTCAACATTTTGCAGCCGAGCTTATGCACAAAGTCGACGAGCGCCCTCTCGGAATGAAAGCTCTTGCGCTTCACACTGATACTTCCCTGATGACTGCGATCGCGAACGATCACGCTTTCGCCGAGGTGTATGCCCAACAAATTGCGGTCCTGGCCGAGCCAGGTGACCTTGCGGTCGCTATTTCTACGACCGGAACTTCTTCTAATATCGTAGAAGGATTGCGCGCAGCCCGCCGGAAACAGTGTCGCACGGCCGGCCTTCTCGGGCGGAATGGCGGAGCAGCAAAAGAACTATGCGATGTGGCGCTGGTTGTTTCTCACGACTCGACACCACGCATCCAGGAGGTTCATGGGCTGTGCATTCACGTCGTCTGTCAACTTCTTGAACGAAATCTGTAAACTTCAGGTGTTATACTCAACTTGAATAGCATCACCGCAGAGACGCCGAGACGCAGAGTTTAGAGGAGTTTTTTCTTTTCTCCGCGCCTCCGCGTCTCTGCGGTTAGGCTTTAATTCATATGATCAAACTCATTTTAAAGACTCAGGGAACAGAAGCTGACCCGAAAACCTACAACTATGAATACGATCAGCCTGTTGTAACACTCGGACGTCTTAAAGAAAATGACATTCAATTGCCTCATTCCACTGTCTCCGGATTCCATGCACAAATCTTGAAAGAAGGGGAAAACTATTACCTGGTCGATCGTGGCTCCATCAATGGGACCTTCCTGAACGATCAGCGCCTTCTTGCGGGTGAAAAGAAACTGCTCCAGGATGGCGATACGATTCGAATTCAATCATTCGAGCTTTATTTTACAAGCGGAGTTGCAGTCTCTCCAGTAGATCAAGGAGCAACGGTTCAAGTGGCCCGCCAGATGGTCATGGAACTTCTCGGTTCCTGGGAATCACAACAGGAACCCAGGATCATCGTGATGGGAGGCCCAAACAATGGTAAACAGATTGAACTAACGGAAGGAAAAGTCATTGTCATGGGACGTGGCAATCAATGCGATATCGTCATCGATCATCCCACGATCTCGCGAAAACATGCCGAAATCTCTTTTAGCTGGAATGGCGCTTTTGTAAAAGATCTTGGCAGCGCTAATGGAGTGTATTGTAACGATGTTCGCATCGAAGGAACGTACAAGCTGCGAGACCGCGATGAGATCCGTCTGGGCCAGCAAAACCATAGCGATCCAGTGAGGCTGGTTTTCAGCAATCCTGCAGAAGCGCTTCTGTCAAAAATCGAAGAAGTACAAATTACGGATAGCAAACCGGGCGCCGTAGAATCGAAAAACATTACAAGCGAGCAGGAACAGCCGGTTTTACCAGAAACTGCGCCAGAGGCGGCGCCATCCGAGGCAAACGCAATATCTCCTGTGCCTGTACCTCCACCGTCAGGGCCGGAAGTTGCAGCTGTCCGCGAGCAAGCTCCCAAGAAAAAAGGGACGAGCGCTATGACAATAGGATTGATGATCGGCGCGGCTTTGATTGTACTACTGGCGGTTGTAGCAATCGGACTCCTGTTTTATTCGGGAAAACAAACGGTATCCGAGCAAATTGCGAACCCGGACAAAGGGACTTCCGGAGATTTGATTGTGATCTTCAATCAGAATCTCGATACAGAACTGATAAGAACCGCCACGATCTCCGGCAGAGAAGCGCCTATTCTGGAAAAGAAGAAAAATGAAATCCAGCTAAAAGTCCCCTCGTTTCCGAATGTGCGGACCGGCACTCAACAAACCGAAATCATACTCGAAGGTGAGAAAGGCACCGTGGCAAAAGCTCCCTTCCTGCTGATTCTTCTTCCTGAAATCAAAAAGATGGAGCCGGTCTCCGGCCGGTCAGGCAGTGTTGTAATCCTCGAAACCAGCGGAGCCGCGGAGAACCTCGAAGTATACTTTGGTTCACGGAGAGCTCCTGTTGTTTCACAAAACAGAAGTCAGCTTACTGTGTCCGTTCCGGCAATTGAAGAAAATGTTCCGGATGATGGGCTGAAACTGCCCGTGACGCTCGCTCTAGAGGGAACCAGGAGCAAAGAAGGAAGGGATTTCCTGATCCTTCCGGGCATCCGAATACAGTCCGTGATTCCTTCTTCGGCAAACTCGGGCGCGGACGTTCGCATTGTGATGGATGAAGTTCCAGCATTCGCTGTAGTTTATTTTGACAACACGCAAGCCGCGATCAAGACCACGACTGCAAATGAAATCGTTGTGACTGTCCCGGCGTTTCCGGAAAGCATTCCTGAAGGAGGTCGGGTCATTTCGATTCACGTAAGAGTGAAGGATGTGCCGGTGGGACAGAAAGCAGAATTTACCCTGCTGCCGGAATACATTGAAAGCTTCCAACTCTCTTTCAGCGCGCAGCCCTATTCGAGTGCTTTGGGTTTCAATGAACACTCTGTCGGCACGAACATCGGTACCTTCCTCGTCCTCGTTGCGAAAGATGAATATGCGAGCAGCAGGGCACGCGCAGAAGTCATTGCCAGAAATCTAAATGACAAGATTCCATTCTTCCGTCAAAATTCATCAGCCAGAATCAGTTTAGAAAAACTAGAAGGAATCAATTCTATTTTTGCAGGTTCGGATGTGCTGGATCACCGTGAACTTCTACTTCGTGTGTTTCCGGACGATGCGCTGGCGTACAGCAAGATTACGCAACGTATGGTAACAGTGGATGCACTGGCGGAGTGGTGGCGGATGCTGATCGATTCGTACTACAAAGTCTTTGTTCAGGTTCAAAGTCCTTCCAGCACAGGTATTCTGGGCGCAGGCGGCTCCGTTCTCCAACAAATCTACAATTTTTATTCGGTGAAGAGTCCTCAGGGAACTAAATATTACAAAAAAGACTTCCTTGATAATTTGCCTCAGGAACAACGCAACAAACTGATTGCTTTAAGCATGTCTCCCCCCAAAAAAATCTCCAGTGTGGACGGCAAATGGGGCGGAAGAATGACAAATAATCTCTATTCAAACATCTCGGATGCCGATCTTGAGCTGGTCTTAACGTTGCGCCAGAGCGGTGAAGGAACGGTTTCTGGAACTGCTGAAGTCAATTGGAAAGTTGGAATGGGGAGGAATGAAGGCGGATTTGAGAACGTAGCTTACAAAAAGTTAGGAACCTTCCCGCTGTCAGGAATGTATCGAAAATCACAAGCGTACCCATTAGAGTTTACGTTTGTGGAAAAGGATTCGCGGAGACTAAACTTTGTCGGCAGATTAGAAGGGGAAGCTCTGGTAGGCAATTTTGAAGTAAGCTCCACCGGCGAAGAAGGAAGCTGGAGCGTACGTCTTAGGTAGTGGCAGAGCATTTGCCACCGTCATCGGATTATGTTGTATTTGATATGAACAAAATCGCTAATATGGCCGTTCTTTTCCGTGGCAAATGCTCTGTAACTACGAGCTGCGTTAAAGTTTCAATATGAAAGCAAAACTGGTTCTTACTTCTAAAGATCGTCAAACGGTGCAGGAAGTTCCGTTTGACCGTCCCAGCATCACCATCGGGCGCAAGCCGAGCAATGATTTATCTTTCAACCGCGCTGAGATTTCGGGAAGCCATGCCGCTTTTGTTTTCGAAAACAATGAATACTTTGTGATGGATCTGGGAAGCACGAATGGGACTCTGCTGAATGGAGCGCAACTGGTCGCAAGGGAAAAATATTCTCTGCAAGACAAAGATTTAATTACTGTTTCTCCCTACACCATTCAATTCGTCGTAGAAGACGAATCGATGGATACAATGATTGAGGTATCGGCGCAACCACCTGCTCAGAAAAAAATAGGATCAGGCACGGCGCCCGATCTTGGGGCGTCAAAGCCTGCGGAAGAGCAAAAACCAAAACAGGCGGCTCCAAGCCCGGAGAAACCGGCCGAATCTCCGGCTGTTGAACAGCCAAAACCTGAACCTCCACCGGCTCATGTTGCGCCAAGACAAGCCGTTGTTATTCCCGAAGGTAAGACATCATCTGCGTTTACTGATTACATCTGGTTAGGGATCGGCGCAATCCTGGTGCTGGCCGCAATCGGTTTAATCCTTCTCGTTTTTGCACCCTAGCCGCACATCTGTTTTATTCTTCTTCCCAGACTATGTCTGGCTCATAGCATGAGTGGCAATCTTCGAAATCGTCTCCCCTTTCAAAATACTGGTAATGACCACAGTTGTCGCAAACGTAGTTTCCCGTTTCTTGAACTTTCTCACCGATTTTGGTCTTACTGTCTTTTTCCATAGAACTTCTTCTCTTTAAAAAAGTTTATCATTAAAAAAGACAGTAACAAGTTCCATTACAGAAGTTTGACAGGTTCCTGTCTGTGTGTTATTTTCTGATTGCCTCATCTTCCAATTCTATTGTCTGAATGACGCATTCCCGCTAAATGGTTCTATGGGCGACGCTCGCAGGCCATGGATATATAATGGATGTGGGCTTTTCGGGGCGTGGCGCAGCCTGGTAGCGCACCTGCCTTGGGCGCAGGGGGTCGGAGGTTCAAATCCTCTCGCCCCGACTAAGTGCGTCGACTCGTCGACTCATCTATGCGTTTCCGCGTCGTCTGCGCGTCTCTCGACGCAAAGACGCGTGGACGCTTTAACGCGTCGACGATCTTTTGCGCCCGTAGCTCAGCTGGATAGAGCATCTGCCTTCTAAGCAGAGGGTCGGGAGTTCGAGTCTCTCCGGGCGCGCTGAAGCGTCGACGCGTCGCGAGTCTGCGTGTCTATCGCGTCATTGGATACGCAGATTGGACGCGGGAACGCAAAGACGCGTCAACGCGAAGACGTTCTTGCGCGTCGTTTTGACTCGATTTGAGGTTGTCGATATATTAGGGAAGCTTGTTTGGTGAGTGTAGCTCAGTTGGCAGAGCACTGGATTGTGGCTCCAGTGGTCGGGGGTTCGAGTCCCCTCACTCACCTTCGAAAATGAACCGAATGATGACTGATATATGATTTCACAGGTTTTAGTTGTCGATGCACAGGAAAGCATTCTTGATCTTTGCGCTCATACGCTAACGAAACTTCCTGAGACAGAAGTTTATTCAGCCAAAAACCCGAAAGACGGCGTTCACAGGCTGCAAAAGGAAGATGTGGATTTACTCGTAATTGATACACAATTCCCTGCTGAACAAACTCGCGAATTGTTTCGCGTGGCTCGTCAAAAAGATCCAAACATTCCTATTTTGCTTCTTACCGAATCGGTCAGCGTTAAAGCCGCCATTGATTGCATGAAGCTTGGATCCGCCGATTACATAACAAAACCTTTTTTCCCTGATGATTTCCTTTCAACGGTCCGGCATTTACTGGAAGCAAAACGTTTACGTGAAGAATACAAGTCATTGCAGTGGCAGATGGTTCGTTCGCATTCACTGGATGGAATTGTCGGTCGAAGTTCCGCAATGCGGGGAGTATTTAAAACCATCCAGATGGTTTCGCAAAACGATCTGGATGTGTTGATTTTTGGAGAAACAGGCACCGGCAAAGAACTCGTTGCCCGGAGCATTCATGATCGCAGTCCCAGAAAAGAAAACAGGTTTGTTGCGATTGATTGCGGTGCTATACCTGAAAATTTGCTGGAATCGGAATTGTTCGGATACGAAAAAGGAGCATTCACTGGAGCGGAAAACCGGAGCATTGGACTTCTGGAAGTCGCAAATAAAGGTACTTTCTTCATGGATGAAGTTGGTGAATTGCCAATCCGATTGCAGGCGAAACTGCTACGGGCTTTGCAGGAAAGAAAAATCCGCAGAGTGGGCGGAAAAGAAGAGATCAACCTGGATGTTCGGGTAATCGTCGCCACTTCACGAAACCTCGAAAATGAAATCAGGGAACAACGGTTCCGAAACGATCTTTATTACAGAATCAATGTAGCCAGAATTTCACTTCCGGCATTGAGGGAAAGAACGGAAGATATTCCGTTGCTGGTCTCCCATTTTGTTACTATGTATGCAGAACAGATGGGAAAAGGGCTGGTGGAAATTGAACCTGAAGTTACGGAGATTCTGATGCGTTACTCCTGGCCCGGGAATGTACGCGAACTGCAGAACGTCATTAAACGCGCTCTCGCTATGAGTTCGCATCACTTGTTGACTGTGGATGATCTTCCGGATGAGATCGTTGTTCAGGGTGGAGAACGTCGTTCGCGTGATCGCGGTGGTTTCTTCACAGTTCGCGCGCAGAGAATGGCAGCCTTCGAAAAATGGTATCTGTCGAATCTATTGCGGGTTTGTCTGGGAGATATTTCCCGGGCAGCAAGAAAAGCAGAAATTCCAAGAGGCACGCTTTATCGCCTCATGAAGAAGCATAATTTAAAAGCAGAAGATTTCCGGCAATGACGAAGTCTTTCTTTCTCCTGTCCATCCTTTTGTTAGCTTTTACATCTCATTCCAGCGCTCAGGAAAGCTTGATACTGAATAAGGGGAGCTGGAATGTTGGAGTCTGGACAGGCGGAGGAAGCGGAGTAAGCGGCACCACAGCTGATACGCAGCTTTGGCTGACTGGAGCGCGGATTGGCAAAGTATTGACTGGAGATCTGGGCAAAGGAATTTTTCGAGGGCGATTGGAATATGCGGTAGAAGCGATTCCGGCATTTTTTGTATTTCAAGATTCCACGGTTTACGGTTTTGATGTGACACCAATTATCTTGAAATGGAATTTCACTTCGGCGCACAACAGATGGATTCCCTATTTTGAAGCGGGGGCAGGCATGTTGCTGACCTCTGAGGATGTTCCCGAAAAAACTTTTCCCTTCAATTTCACTCCACAAGCGGGTTTTGGTTTTCACATAATGACCGGTCAAAGACAAGCTTTCACACTCACGTTGAAGTACATGCACATTTCGAACGGCGGCCTCGACAGCCCAAACCCTGGGATCAATAGCGTTCAGATGTTTGTGGGCTATCACTGGTTCCGTTAAGATTAACCGCTGAGACCGCAGAGATCGCAGAGGAAAGAAAAGAATAAATAATCTCTTTTTTCCTCTGCGCTCTTTGCGTTCTCTGTGGCGAAAATAGTTCGTTTGCCACGCCCTCCCTTTTTTTGTATCCTTAACGACGCGACGCGTAGATGCATCGACGAGTAGACACGCGACGCGAAGACGATTTTGCGCCCGTAGCTCAGCTGGATAGAGCGCCAGGCTTCGAACCTGTAGGTCGGGAGTTCGAGTCTCTCCGGGCGCGCTAGAGCGTCGATGCGTCTTCGAGTCTGCGCGTCTGTCGCGTCGCGCAAATTGGCGGGAAGGAGTGAACACATGAGTACGATCCGCCGATTTGAAGATTTAGAAGTTTGGAAGAGAGCTCGAGAGCTTGCGAAGCTGGTTTACCGATTAACAGAGGCCCCGCAATTTAACAGGGACTTCAGGCTGCGGAATCAAATGAGGAATGCTGCAGTTTCCATTCTTTCGAATATAGCTGAAGGATTTTCGCGTCATACGGACAGAGAATTCACTCAATTTTTGTATATTTCGCGCGGTTCAGCTGCAGAATTACAGAGTCAATCTTATATTGCTCTGGATCAGGAGTATTTCTCCTGTGTTTCATTCGAACAACTATATGAGGAAACGGACCATACATCTCGCATGCTTTCAAACCTGATAAAATATTTACGAACTAGCGCGCGAACGCATCAACGCTTCGACGAATAGACGCGAGCACGCCTAGACGACGCGTAGACGCACCGACGCGCCAACGCGAAGACGATCTTGCGCCTGTAGCTCAGTGGATAGAGCGGCAGCCTCCGGAGCTGTAGGTCGGGGGTTCGAGTCCCTCCAGGCGCACTAAAGCGTCGACGCGTTTGCGCGTCTGCGAGTCTACGCGTCACTGGTAAGGGCGTTATGGCAAATGATGCATTAGAAGACAGCCCACCACTGCTGGAAGTTATTCTGCAGTTGCAATTTGATCCAAACGAGGCGGCCCAGGATCGTCTGGCATTCGGGGATCAAACAATGCATCCATCGGAGTCGATCGTGATTCGTTCCGACCGTCTCGAGCTACACAACAGTCAAAAAATAAGTTTCGGGCGATTGCGAGAGCATTGGAGTACGCTATTGCCGATGATCTTGAATACAGCTGGGATCACAAAGCTAACCGGCGTTTCCCTTTCGTATTCGAATGAGATCCCGCTGCAGGATCTCAGAAATTTTCAAAACTATCTCAACATCAGCTTTCAAATGCCTGCTTCATTGAAAGACCGAATTGAATTTTTTCGTACGGAATTTACCTATCGATATGAATTTGGTGAAATCCGCGTCTGGTTACAACCGGATTGGGATGATCAAATCGACGGTTATTGCATACAACTAAATATGGAATCTCGTAATCCCGGCCCTGTGAACGTTTCAGACTTGATCTTCATCCTTGATGAAATGCATTCAGGGTTAAAAGATGTTTTCCGGCAAATCCTTTCAGAGGATTACATACGGTGTCTTCCACAATGACTTTGAACTTTGAACCTTGAACCTTAAACTAAGAACATGGCTGAACGTCAAAATCTTGTTTTGATAGCAGTGGGCGCGGACCACGTCGGTCTTGTAGAAAAAATTTCAGAATTCATCCAGCAATCCGGCTGCAACATCGAAGACAGTAAAATGGCGGTTCTTGCAGGTGAGTTTGCATTCATGGTTTTGGTCTCGGGCGAAGCAGCAAACATCAACGTGCTGGGAGAGAAGCGCCAGACTCTTGCTTCGGATATCGGACTGGATATTTACGTACGAAAACCGGGAGTTCGAAAAAAAATTCAGCCCTCTTTGCCTTATCGTTTTACTGCTTCGTGTCTGGACCATCCCGGAGTTGTGCACCGTTTGAGCACGATCCTAAGCGATCTTGGAATCAACATTGAATCCATGGAGACGGAGACCTACGCCGCTCCTGACAGCGGCACCCCGATTTTTCGAATGGAAGCAGAACTTTCTATTCCGGCAGGAGTCAGCATCAATCGATTGCGAATGCAGTTGGATGAAATCGAGTTGCAAGAAAATATCGATATTGATTTGCGTCCGGCATAGCTTTTTTTGAACAGAAGAACGCGAAGATCGCGAAGAATTTTTAATCTTTGCGTACTTTGCGAGCTTCTGTTCAAGAATCATTCGAATTTGCCGGTATCCTTGTTGTACTTCAGTTTGCTTCCTCTGTTCTCCCACCAGGCGCGAATTTTCCTCAAGGCCACGGCATTTTCTGCAACTGATTTTTCAGCGTTATAACCGAATTTTACTCCCGACTGCTCCCCTAATGCATCAGCTGCTTGCTGGCGCGCAAACGCGCCCGATTCCGTTTCCAAAATCCTGATCAGTGTGAGAACACCTTGAGCATCACCGACTTTGAGTTGCGCATTCGCAATGGAAAGTTTCATGAATTCGTCGTAATCCTTTTTTGCGGCTTCTCGTAACGCTGAGATGGCTCGTGGATCACTCTGTTTTGCAAGAGCTTCGATCGTAGCCTCCACCAATTGTTCGGAAGATGCTTTCTCCAGGAACTCGGTGAGGGCCGGAACAATACGGGAGTCATGCATCTCACCGAGGTGTTGAACCGCATCCAATTGATGAGTCTGGTCCTCCTCCTTCAATTCCCCTAAGAGCAAATCGACAGGAGCTTTCCTGGTTTCTGTGTGTTCAACCTTTTTGAACTGTGACAGACCAAAGAAAAAGAGAACCAGAAATACTGCCATGGCGCCTATTTGAAAGACCGCCTGCGCGCGAGAAACTGAGTAGCGCAGATAGTAAACAATCGAAGAAAGGATGAGTGAGAACGTGAGCATCACAACAACAGCCGGGCCGGTGGGATAATCCGAATAGAAAGACCAGACAATCCCCGCGGTGCTTGCGAGGATAGCTACACCCCAACCGAGAAACAAACGGCCGGATACGGAAGTCGCCCACATCTGCGCAACCACAGCGGGTACCACAAGATACGAAAAAACCAATAACACCCCAACCACGGTAACGGATTTGGTGATGACTACGCCAAAGGACATGTAAAACAAAACATCCCAGAAACGAACACGAATACCAGAAGCTTCAGCCGCTTCTGGATCGATGGAAATTGCTATGAATTTCTTGCGAAAGAGGATGTGAAAGACGCCAAGAAAAGCGTACAAGATCGCCACTTGGAGAACGGATTCGCGGCTCACAAGCAACAAGTCCCCAACGAGCATGTGTCTTAATTCTTCTCCACCCGTGACCGATTTAGAGAGAATCAAAATGGATGCTGCTGTCGCTGCCGCATAAATAATGCCGATAAAAGCTTCCTGCGGAACTTTCTCCTTGCGCATTCTTGCAATCGCAAACACTACAGCGCCAACAAACGTAAAGAGAAGTGAGAAAAGAGAAACTTTGAGTGAATCGCCGTAGGGATCATAGCCAAGTGTCGTTGCATATGTGGCGCCCAGAGCGGCGATTTGCGCAAGCGCCAGATCCACGAAAATGACTTTGCGAGCAATAACGTGGATGCCCAAGTAAACGTGAATGATCGAGAGAACGAGACAAGCCAGAAATGGCAAAAGCATCCATTGAAGCTCCATCGCGCTGGCCATACTACAGCACTCCTGTGGTCTTCTGGATGATGTGATCGATCAACTGAAAGTATGTTGTGATGCCGGGCTCACCTTCCACCTGATTGGGCAATACAACAACTTTCGATCCTGTTTTGCTTGCAATATTGCGTGGCAATGCGGGATCGTAGAAGTTATCAACCAGGATCAGTGGAATTTTTTCATTCTGAATCTTGGTTGTCAGATCCCTGACGTGCTGCGGCCCAGGGGGGATGCCGGGACGCTCTTCAATCGTGCCCATTAGTTGCATTCCAAAGATGCGCGCAAAATACACCCATACTTTGTGAAACTCATAAGCTTTTGCGCCCCGCAGTTTTTCAGCTGTTTTTAACCATCCCCCGGTTTTCGCGCTGAGGGGTTGTCCACCGAATTTGTTGTTTTGCAAAAAATTATGAAGCTCACCGCTCGCCGCGAGCCGTGTGAGTTTCTGGATCCCAACGAGCTTTAACAACTCCGGCCCGAAGAGAGCGTTATCGATCCGGTTATGAAAATCTTTCTTTCGCGATTCGTAATAGGATGCGCCTTCAGGATCGGCCGCCTTCAGCGCTTCAGCTATGTTTGTTGCCTGAACTTTTGCAAGCAACGGATCGAGCCAAACATGCGGATTTCCTTGCGGGTGTATGTCCCCCATCTCACGTGTTAACACAGAAGGGACTTCCAGGGTCGGAATTCCTTTAGACGCCACGACACGTCCTGGATTACCACGAAAAATCTTTGAATTACCGGATCCGTTTGCGACTTCATCACCCCAGAGCTCAAGAGAGATTCCGTTCTCAATCAGAAGCGCGGCCTCACGCGTTTTCTTCATCAATACAGGTGTCGGACTCACAAAATGCGGATCCTGATCTCCCCGCGCGAGCGAGATTACGTCCACACGATCTCCCCCCACTTCTTGAGTCAACGCTTTCAGAGTGGGGAGAGTACACACCACGTTGACCTTTTTGCCTTGTGCCTGTGCAAAGTTCGAAACTATTAGAAGGAATAAACTGAATAATATGTTTTTTGTGTATTTCATAATCACCTCACTTATTAACCCAGTAGGGTTCCGGCGGATGTGAGCCGAATACCCAGTTCAATTCAAGAACGAGGCTGTTCCGGCCATCTTCTTCCTCTAAGTCGCTCCACCGGTGCTCAAAATTCACCCGGAAACGGAGGAACTCGCTGAAGTAGTAGGACAGATAAGGAGTGATGCTCCGGCGTTGAAGATCCGGACTGAGCAGCACATCGGTCTGATCGTAACGGATCCCCGCATAGGTTCTGCGATCAAACTGCCATTGCGTGAAGGCTGTAAAGCCGAGAGGTGTGTCATCTACGACAATCTCTTCTTCCTCGTCAGCCGTTAGATTTGGAGCAAATATCAGCTCAGCGCCAAGCAAATACGAACGCCATTGGCCCTGACGAAAAGGTTTCCAGCGATAGAGAAAATCCGCGCCGTGTGCCGTTGCCGCTCCTACTCCATTTCCGGATGGATGGAAATAACTGGACCATCCGACCTCCATGTCGTGACCACCTTCGAAGGTGCGAAAATAGCGCAGATGGCCGAGGTAAGAAAGACGCGACTCGGTTTGCGGAGAAACTGCAATGTTTCCTCCATCCATAATTTCAACCGTTGCATCCAGACTGGCAGCAGAATCCCATGGTGTGGGGATAAAAAACGTGCCGGATAAACCATTCTGGACAAAACCTTCTTCGCCCAAAAACTCTTCCACAGGCATGGGACGAAATGTGGTGGGAAGATCGTGAGTATGTAGGATGTTTGTCTTGCCGAATGCAGGACGGAATCTTCCGACTTTCAGCTTCAAACCGAGTGGATTCTGGTCCCAAAAGGGTAACTTTTTGATATTAACAAATCCTTCTTCCACACCCGCTTCGAATTCGCCGGGAAACTCCGATTCAAAAGCGACGATTAACACACCGTCTGCATAAGGATCGACCGGGACGCGGAAATCAATTTCCGTTTCCCTCACATTCAGCTTGTCATCGATTCGATCCCCTTCTTCGTTGAACACTTCCTGGTCATCGGCACGGCCGACGAAATTGCCGATGACAGAAATGGCGGGATTCAAAATCCCCGGCGCTGTTTGCTGCGGCGTTTCCACGACCTGTGGAGCAACCTCTGCCTCCGGGACCTGCAACATTTGCGTTTCCAGCTGCTGGACCTTTTGCTCCAGCTCCAGAATCCGCTTTTCGTAATCCTGTTTTAACGATTCAATTTGATTCTTCAGTTCCTGCACTGCATTGTCCTGAGCAAATGCAGGATGAATCAGCACAAGCGCAAAAATAAAAATGGCAATGAATGACTGTCTCATCGTTCCCTCCGCTTGAAATGGAAATAACGTTAGATTGAGTTGGAATCTATTTGATCGTCGGGAGAGAGAACTATGAGAGAGGAGGCGCGCGACCGGAGTGGATTTCCTGAAGTTTGCGAATTGAATGCGCCAGACTTTCCTGTTCCTGATAATGCAGAACAGGCTGAGCAATCTGAATGTCTGCGGATTTCACATTGTCGTAGACGTTATGTGAAATCTGACAGGACTTGCAGTGCGCCGTCAGTTGATCCTGTTCCACGGAATGCGTATGGAACTGCACTCCGACTAGCATGGCAGCGTAAAACAGCGCAAGGATCAGAGTTGACCAGCGTAAACGCTTCATTGCCATGCATTATAGAAACGAAAAAGCCTCGAGTCAAATTGACGTGAAAGACAGAACCTCTTAGATTAACCGCAGAGAACGCAGAGGTCGCAGAGTAAAAATGAGTTTTGTTTGTTCTTCTCTGCGTTCTCTGCGCTCTCTGCGGTGAACTTATGTCCTGGCAGTTACGGAACTCCATTTCAGCTCTCAAGCACAGGAACTTCCGGCTATTTGTGCCCGGACAATTCATTTCGCTTCTTGGTTTTTGGATGCAGTATGTCGGGCTGAGCTGGCTTGTCTACCGGCTCACACATTCAACGGCTTACCTGGGAACGGTTGCCTTTTCGCAGCAAATCCCGATCCTGATTCTCGCGTTACCGGCAGGTGGACTCGTTGATCGCAGCAACCGGCATCGTCTGGTGATCATCACTCAAACTCTGGCACTCTTCCAGGCAGTTCTGCTGACAGTTCTGACCTATAAGGGGGATATTACAGTTGCTCAAATCATGATCCTGGGAATTGTCATTGGAGTAATCAGCGCATTCGATTTGCCGGCAAGACAGTCTTTTTTAATACAGATGGTGAACAAAGATGATCTCATGAACGCCATTGCGTTGAATTCTTCTCTGTTCAATGCCGCAAGAATGATCGGACCAGCCATCGCTGGATTCATTGTTGCAAAATGGGGAGAAGCTTTATGTTTTTTGTTGAATGGCGTCTCTTATCTTGCCGTTTTAGTGTCATTGTTGTTGATGCGCGTGCCTCACTCAGAAATCCCGAGAAAACAAACACTCACCCGTGACTTAATGGAAGGATTCCGGTACGTGAAAAAAACATTGCCTGTGCGCGTGATGTTGCAACTTTTGGGCAGCTTCGGAGTGGCGGGCTTTCCATTTGCTATCTTGCTTCCTGTCTTTGCGGATCAAATATTTTTGCGTGGCGCTACAGGACTCGGGTGGCTCATGACCGCGCTGGGTCTGGGAGCGCTTTCCGGGGCGTTGCTGCTCGCTGGAAGAAAAGGAATAACGGGGATCAGCACACTGATCACGATAGGAGCTTTTGGCTTTTCCGCTTCCTTGATGTTGTTCAGCTTTTTAACGATTTTCTGGCTGGCTTTCCTTGCGCTTGCTCTGTCCGGTTTTTTCATGATGATGATGGTCGCATCCACAAATACAGCCATCCAGTGGATGATTTCTGATTCGTTCCGCGGGCGTGTGATGAGCTTCTTTACAACGATGCTGATAGGTACGGCTCCGATCGGGAGTTTGATTGCCGGATACGCCGCAAAAATTCTTGGTCCCCAGACAACAGTATTCGTTTCGGGTTTGATCTGCCTTGCCGCTTCTTACTGGTTCTATCGCGCACTTCCCGCGATTCGCATAGAAGCAAGAAAGCTTTTGGCGGACGGGACGTCCGCGATCCATAATGCAGGCGAGACGCCTGCGCTACATTAACGGCTTTAAACGCTCGTACACCATCTTTGCGATCAATCGTGTGCCTTCGGCGGTGGGATGTGTGCCATCTTGCTGAATGAGTTTTTCGCTGCCGACTAGATCTTTCAAAACAAATGGAATAAAGATCACATCGTGTTGTTTTTCCAGATCTAAATAAGCTTCATGCACTTCCTGCCTGTACTCAGGACCCGCATTTGTAGGCGCTTCCATTCCGGCAAGCAACACTTTGATACCGCGCGAACGGGAAGCTTCAATTATTTTAGCAAGATTTTTTTTGATCATTGCAACTGGTTGACCACGCAAAATATCGTTGCCACCCAGCTCCAGAATCAAGAATCGAACGTCTCCTTCCAGAGACCATTCGAGTCGTCTGACGCCGCCGGAAGTCGTGTCTCCAGAAACTCCTGCGTTGATAACTTCGTATTTATAACCGTCTTTTTGAATCAATTCTTGAAGGATGGCGGGATAGCTTTGATTCAAAGGAAGTCCCAGACCTGCCGTCAGACTGTTGCCAAACGCCACGATCTTGGGTAACTTTTCTTCTTTTAGCGCAGGTTCGGCCGAAATAGCCGGAGAAGCTTTTTCGCTTTTCTGATCGCATGCAAAAAGTGACAGCATTAAAAGTAAATAAATTCCAGTCTTGGCGTTCTTGGCGACTTGGCGGTTAAATCGCATGATTCAATTATATAAAGTTTCAAGAGTTGTTCCTTCCGGAAGTGAATTGCTAACGATACTTCACCCGTTAGATTTGACGATCCCGGATGCACAATTTGTCGCTGTTCTTGGACCTTCCGGCAGTGGGAAATCGACGCTCTTAGGTTTGATCGCAGGACTCGACTATCCGTCTTCAGGGAAAATCGAAATCGATAGTCATGATATTACAAAGATGAATGAGGATGAGCTTGCCTCGCTGCGAAGTCAGAAAGTCGGAATCGTGTTCCAATCCTTTCATCTTGTTCCCTCTCTTACAGCATTTGAAAACGTGATTGTGCCTATGGAAATCGCAGGACTTGCTCAGGCCGAAGAACGCACGTGGCAACTCCTGGAAGACGTAGGATTGAAGCCACGCGCTCATCATTATCCTTCACAGCTTTCCGGTGGTGAGCAACAACGCGTGGCGATCGCACGCGCTTTTGCAAACAATCCCTCGATTTTGCTCGCGGATGAACCAACCGGGAATCTGGATACGCAAAATGGCAAGCTGGTTTTTAAGCTGCTCGTGAAGATGAACCGCAATCGCGGAACAACACTTCTTCTTGTAACGCATGAAAAGGAATTGGCCGAACAAGCAGACCGTCAGATTCATCTGCGTGACGGCCGCATCGTGGAAGATATCGTATGCAATTCATTCTGAAGATGGCGCGGCGCGATCTGCGTTCTGCCTGGCGGCGCCTTCTATTCTTTTTCATTTGCATTGCGATTGGTGTTGGAGCAATCGTTGCATTGCGTTCGATCATCCGGAATTTCAACCACGTCATGACCTCCGATGCGCGCGCGATCCTTGGCGCGGATATTCGAATCAGTTCCAACCGTCCGTGGACCCCGAACATTCTGGCAGTGATTGATCGCATTGCAAAACCATTTGTGAAGGAGCGTGCAGAATCGGTAGAGTCTGACACAATGATGCGACCGGCTGAAGAATCGAATCAACGAGCACTTCTCGTGGAATTGGAGGGAATTGAACCTCCCTATCCTTTTTACGGACAGTTCACGCTGGCGCATGGCCAGATCTTTCAACATGAATTGATTGCGAACAACGGCGTTCTTGTAGGCAACAGCGTCCTGGAACGACTCCATCTGAAAACCGGTGACAAAGTAAAGATCGGCACGGAGGTTTTTACAATCCGCGGAATACTGGAACGCGAACCGGGAGCGTCAGGGGGTTTCCGTTTCGGTCCAAAAGCGCTCATTTCAAAGATCGCTTTCGAAAGGGCCCAGTTAACAGGCTTCGGAAGCCGGTCTCGCAGGAGAATCTCGTTGCGTGTGGAAGAGGAAAATGTTGAAAAAGTCTCCGAACAGCTTCGCACAGAACTCAAGACGAGTTTTGTGAGCGTCCGTACCTACCGCCAGTCCCAGGAACGAATGGACGAACAGTTCACGCGAGCGGAAAATTTTTTGTCGTTGACCGGATTCATCATTCTGATCCTTGGTGGCATCGGAGTATCCAGTGTTACGCGAGTATTCATCGAAGAAAAGCGGAAAAGCATAGCGGTTCTGAAGTGTCTTGGGGGAACCGGCCGCAAGATTTTTTCTGTTTACCTTCTTCAGATTTCTTTACTTGGCTTGACCGGAAGTCTGGTAGGGATTGTGCTTGCAAAAATCACGTTGTACTTACTAGGCGCTCACTATGAATCGGTTCTGCCGCCAAACATGAGTTATTCACTCCAGTGGCATGCCGTGATCCAAGGAATGGGGTTCGGTTTGCTCGTCACCATGCTATTTTCCGTGTTGCCGCTTTTGAGAATTCGTCACATCAAGCCAAATGTCCTGTTGCGCGAAGAAACAGAGTCCACTCTGCCGGGACCAAGAACAAAACGAAGAATCGATGTTCTTCGCTGGTCGGTCGCGACAGCAGTGCTGGGTGGGCTGCTCCTTCTCTCCGTCTGGCAAGCCGGTTCGCTGCGCGTGGGAATCTTTTTCCTGAGCGGTCTTGTGGTTACAGCTCTGGTGTTGCATTTCACCGCACGGCTCCTGATGCGTCTGGTACGCAGGTTCAAACGGATTGCATCCTTTGAAACCCGACACGCGATCAGCAGTCTGTACCGTCCAGGGAATCAGACCCATGTGATCGTGATGGCTGTAGGGCTGGGAAGTTTTTTTATTATCGCCACTCAGGCAATGCAATCCAACTTGCTTCGTGAAATGGATTTTCAAAAACGCACGAATCTCCCCAACATGTACTTGATCGATATTCAATCCGATCAGAAAGAAGGGGTGGAAAAAATCATAAGAAACGCAACAAATCAAAAACCACTTTTGCTCCCCACGGTTCGCGCGCGCATTTCCGCAATTAACGGAAAAAACATCGATCCGGAAAGCGAGGCCTACAAGAAGGACCGTGGAAGGCTTGGCTTTGAATACACTCTTACTTACCGCGGCAAATTGGATGAAACCGAAAGTATTTTGTCAGGCAAATTCTGGGAGAATACGGCGTCTCCAAAACCTGAAGTTTCGATCGAGGAAAGCTTGAAAGGGATGATGGGACTGGATGTTGGAGGGAACATCACCTTTGATATCCTGGGCCGAAAAATCAATGCAAAAGTTACAAGCATCCGGCGCGTCGATTGGAAGAATGCTCGCACGGGATTTTATGTTCTGTTTCGTCCCGGTGTTCTGGAAGCGGCACCCAACGTGTATGTTGCAGCGCTCGATGCGCCTCTCACTGAACCTGCCCGGTCCCAGTTCCAGAGTAAGCTGGTGGATGCCTATCCGAACGTCACAGCGATCGATGTGGTGGACATTGTGAGGGGAATTCAGAAGATTCTGAACACGATCACGCTCGGCATCTCCTTTATTGGCAGCTTTGTTTTTCTAAGCGGTGTCTTGATCCTGATCGGTTCCATCGCCATGACCAAGTTTCAGAGGATCTACGAAGCGGCCATTCTAAAAACACTTGGCGCTACCAGAAAAATCGTCCTTTCGATACTTATGCTGGAATATGCCCTTCTCGGCCTGGTTTCCGGACTCATCGGATCTGTGGCGGCCATCGGGCTCTCCTATGCAATCACGGAACATGTTTTCGAGATCGATTGGGAGTTAACCCCGCTCGTCTATCTCCTTGGAGTGCTGGTTACAAGCGCCCTGGTGACGCTCGTAGGAGCCCTCTCCAGCCTCGGTGTGTTGAATCGTAAACCTCTCGGTATTCTGCGCACACAGTAACGCGGGCGTCCCGCCTGCGAATCGCCGGCCAGAGGCCCGCGCTACTTCGTTTAAGAACTTTCTTCTCTCGACCTCCGTCTCTTACATACGAAATCCAGTTTGGGGGTTGCCAAATGCGAATGAAAAACCTGTTCCTGTCCTTCACACTCATCCTGCTATGCGCGGGTATTTCTTCAGCTGCATCCAAGATGTGGGTGCATGTCCATATCGAAGATACTGCCAAAGAGGAAACAGTCAAAATCAATTTACCCATTTCCGTTGTTGAAACGATGCTTCCACTCATTGAGGAAAAGCAAGTACGGAAAGGGCACTTCAATTTCAATGACAGCGATCTCAAGGTCGAAGACCTGAGAAAGGTTTGGAATGAAATTCGTGAAGAAGGGGACATGGAATTTGTGACCATAGAAAGCCGCGACAACAACGTGCGTGTTTACATTGAGGGAAACTTCCTCCTGGTGCAACCGCAAGAAAAATCCAAAAACAGTAAAGTGGACATCCGGATTCCGTTGAAAGTTGTGGATGCAATGCTGTCTGGCAAGGGAAATGAACTGAATTTGACCGCAGCAATCAAAGCCTTGCGCGACAGCGGAGTGAAAGACATTATCACCGTCAAAGACAATGACACTTCGGTCCGTGTCTGGATCGACGATAAGAATCAGGCGAAGTAAACAACCATGTTTGTGAAACTTGGCATTTTAGTTCTGGCCATCGGCTTCAGTTTTGTTGCTGTAGCCGGTATCGTCATTCAAAAAACCGGCGTCCTGATCGTGGACGTCCAAAGCAGGGACGGGCATATCTTTTTACCGGTCCCCATGTTGCTGGTAAATACAGCGCTCAACTTTGCTCCCGTTACGGATCGCGTGAATTTGCCAAACGAACTCAACGAGCATTCTGACCTGATCCAGGCCGCCGCCAATGAACTGATGCGTTGTCCGGATGGCCCTTTTGTTGAAGTGAACACTCCTGACGAAAAGGTCTGGATTGCCAAGAAAGGCGCAAACATTATTGTGGACGTGAAATCGGAAGATGAAAAAGTGTATGTGCAAATCCCGATTCAAGCGACCGGAAAAGTGATTGCAAAACTTGCCAGTCTAGAATCGGACTCCGAAAGCCAGCGCAAATTCAACATTATCAGCAAGAATTAGCTTCGGTTGAACGTACGGTAGAATTCGGGCGTCACGAAGAGGAAATCCGACACCGGCAAAAAGATTCGCGCCGAAATCTGTCTCGCTATCCCTGTTTACATTCTCCGGATCAACATGGATGATGGCCGGGCCTGCGCCCGCCCAAAATTCGAACCTGGAATCAGTACGAATGTTGTACTGGAAGTCGAAGTTGAAATTGAATTGACTCGCATTGTCGAGGAAAACGTACTCCACGTTTGGGACAATGCTCCAATTCTCTGTCAGGTCGGCTACAACTTCTCCACCTATAAATGCGCTTTCTGCGTCGAAAAAAGCGCCGACCCGGGCTCCGGGAGCAATATCTGCACTTGAAATCGAAGTGAACGCCAAAATCGCCACGCCCAATAGAATCAATCTCCATGTATTCATGAGGACCTCCATATAGTTATCCTCTAGTTAGACTCATCTAGAAACGAAATTTACTTACGAAACTTGCAAGATTCAACTTCCCGGCCGATGCTATAAAATGTCAGTGAGGTCAAAATGTTAGTTCGTCTTCTTCTTTGCCTTTTTCTTTCGTGTCTCGCTTCCTTTTCTTTCGCGGCAACGCCATTGATCGAAGCAGCTAAGAATGGAGAAATTCAAAAAGTCTTAATGCTGATCGAGTCAGGCGCAAATCTGAATACCGTTGATCAAGACGGTCGAACCGCTCTCAACTGGGCGGCCGGGGAAGGTCATTCGGAAATTGTGAATCTGCTGGCAGAGCACCGGGCAGATGTAAATGTCCGTGATAAGGAAGGGATGTCCGCTTTAATGAAGGCAGCAGCGGGCAATCATAAAACAGCAACAAAGGCGATCTTGCGAGCGAAACCCGATGTAAACGCGATCGACGAGAAGGGCCGGTCCGCTTTGATGCATGCCGCCATGAATGGCTCTACTGAGATTGTCAGCTCGTTGATTGCGGCCGGAGCGAGAGTTCATGCAACCGATTACGATGGAAAAGATGCGGTGATGCTGGCAGAGGAAGCTGGTCAGCAGGACGTACTGGCGGTATTGAAAAAACAAAATCCAAAGAATGCTCCCTCCGAACCAAAGCCGGTGCCTCCGACGAAAAAAGAGGTAACGGAAAAAGTATCGGAGCCGAAAAATGAGCCGGCTCCCAAAAAGGAACCGGTGAAAGTAGATCGCGCGACCGGTGATTTGCTTCAGGCGTCCAGAGAAGGAAATGTGGAGCGCGTTCGCGAGCTGCTCTTAGAAGGAGCGAATGTAAACGCAAGAACTGCCGAAGGAGGCGACACGGCATTAACCTGGGCATCGCTAAAAGGGCATTTGCAAATTGCGCAAATGCTGATCGTAGCGGGAGCAGATGTGAATGCGAAAACGGACAACGGCCTTACGGCTCTTATGGCAGCATCTTCCAAAGGCTATGCGGAAATCGTTCAAGCGCTCATCAAGGCCGGCGCAGATGTGAATGTAAAAAGGAATGATGGCATGACCGCCCTCATGTTTGCGGTCAAGAACAAAAAGGAAATCATCATCCGTTTGCTCGTAAAATCCGGCGCCACGCAATAAACAAAGTAGCGCGGGCCTCTGGCCGGCGACTTGCAGGCGTGACGCCCGCGCTACTTTGCTTAAAACGTAAACTGCAGGCTTGCCTGTACTTCATGTGAATGCAAATCGCCGCCCTTCACGAGATGGTATCCAATGTCCAGGAGCCAGCTATTCCCCAGTTGAACGTTGGCCCCTCCGCAAAGTTGCCAGGCAAAAGGTGTAGTCCTTACGTTTTGCAGTTCGTTGCGTGAGACACCGATTCCAAATCCGCCATAAGGTGACACCCTTGCGGTTGAATAAAGATCCAAATACAGCGAAAGGAGCGTTGTCAGAGCCTGAAATTCATCTTCGAATCCGGGGCGATACGTGAGAGTAAGATCACCTCGCAATCCGGGAACATATGAATATCCGAGCCCTCCCCCAAAAACAGGAGACGTGCCAAGTTCGTCCGCCCGTGCGCTGGAAAAACCGGTATCGAGGCGAACATACCAGCCCGAAGCCGGTGTGATCTCGGCAAAGGCGATTACAGGAAAAATGATCAAGGCAATCAAAAACAAATATTTCATGGTTTTAGAGTCCCAAGAATACTTTCATATCGGGCATCTGCCCGCAGCATGTCAAATTCAGGAGATTGAAACATATAGATGATCACATTCTTTTCAGCAATTGCTTTCTTGAGTTCCTCAAAAGCTTCATCCAGTTTTCGCAGTCCCATATAGATCCTCGTGTATGAGAAAGGAGGAACGTATTCTTTGACGGCTCTTTGCTGAAGCTCTCCCAGCAGCCGTTCTGCTTCTCCTGTTGCGCCGGCTTCCGCATAAGCAAGCGCAAGATAAGACACATAGAAAGGGCTGCGATTGGTGATTGCGCATACTTTTTCCATCGCACGTATTGCCATCTCATACATCCGCTTCTTCAAATAGATTTGAGCGGAACACCAGAGAGCAACCAGAAAATCAGGTTCTATTTCAAACGCGCTGTGAAACTGTTGCAGTGCTTCGTCGTAGCGGCGGTCATTGTAAAAACAAAAACCGTAGAAATAACAAAAAAGCGGTGAAAGTGGATCGAGCTGCAACGCTTTCTGTGCATGTTCTCGGGCCTCACGATGCTGGCCAAGCAAGCTCAAAAAACCGGAATACCAGCAGTGCCCAAGCGCAAACGCCGGATTCAACTCCAACGACCTGCGCATGCAGCGATGGCCGAGCTGCCAATCCATCTCAAAATACAGATAGACGGCGCCCATGGAAAGGTGACCTTCCGGAAGATTGGAATCCAATCGCAACGCCGTTTCGGCAGCCGCCTTTGCCTTCGAGTACATTTCCGCAGGTTTTAGATATGCATAAAATCCCATGATGGAATAGCAATCGGCGAGTCCCGAATAAGCAATAGCGTACGACTGATCCTTCTCAATTGCCTGATTAAAATATTCGATCGCGCGCTCCACACCATCGCGAGATCTCTTGTTCCAGTAGTAGCGACCTTTCAAATACAAATTGTAAGCTTCCTGATTATCGGTGTATCTCGGAACGAGATTCAGCGCTTTTGAACCAACCAGCTCCAGCTTCAATGTATCCACAATCGTTCGGGCGATTTCGTCCTGTATATCAAAAACATCTGCGATTTCGCGGTCGTATCTTTCAGACCACAAATGAAATCCATCCTGCACATTGATGAGCTCCGCCGTGATCCGGATTCTGCTCCCCGATTTTCTAACACTACCGTCCAAAATGGCTCCCACACCCAGTTGCTGTCCGATTCTGCGAATATCGGTACGCTGCCCTTGAAATTGAAACGCGGATGTTCTGGAGACCACACGCAATCCTTCGACTTTAGTCAGCGCACTGATCAATTCTTCTGTCATTCCATCGCAAAAATATTGTTGGTCCTTTTCCGCGCTAAGATCCAGGAAAGGGAGTACAGCCATCCGAAAATCACCCTTCTTTTGATGGGAAATCATCGCCTGACCTTGCCTGTTACTTTGCGCAAGCAGTTCGGCCTCGATAATGCGAAGGGCGAAAACAAGTTCGCGGGCGTTTTGAAATCTTGCTTCGGGATCTTTCGCAAGTGCGTGAAGCAATATCCGTTGCAATTCACCAAAAAGAGGTTGCGGAAAATCACTGAAATCGGGCTCGTCTCTTAAGATGGCTGTCAGGATGTCGGTGGCGGTTTGGCCTTGAAAAGGTCTGCGTCCGGAAACCATTTCGAAAAGCACAACGCCAAATGAAAATATGTCGGAGCGTGCATCGACCAGCTGACCCCTTGCCTGCTCCGGAGACATGTACGCAACCGTACCCAGCAAAGAGCCTGGTTGTGTCAGCGATTGTGTGGGCAAATTGGTGGTAGTTTCCTGTTTCAACATCGTGTCGATTTTGGCCAGACCAAAATCAAGAATCTTCACAATGCCACTGCTTGTGAGAAAGATGTTGTCCGGTTTTAAATCGCGATGAATGATCGATTTTTCATGAGCCGCCGAGAGTCCTGATGCGATTTGAACCGCGTGGGTCATTGCAGTTTGCAAAGCGATTGGCCCTTGAGTGATCATGTCCCGGAGCGATTCTCCTTCCAGAAGTTCCGTTACCACATAGGGGCTTCCTTCATGTGTGCCAATATCGAAAATGACAAGGACATTGGGATGGTTCAGCATACCAGCGGCTCTTGCTTCGCGTTCCAGACGCATTCGCTGTTCGATATCTTCTGCGAAACTGGCAGGCAATACTTTGACGGCAACGCTGCGGTTCAGACGCGTGTCACGGGCGCGATAGACTTCTCCCATCCCCCCGGCCCCGATCAAGTCCTGAATCTCGTAAGGTCCTAAATTCGTGTTTCTCGCAAGTGCCATGTCTGATTTTACCGGTAGTGGCAGAGCATTTTCCATAAGGCGTTTATGAACATGTTAGGTTTATAACTCTGATTCTTTGATGGAACTATCATTGCTGAGAAATTGCTCTGCTTAATATTCCAGACAAGCAGAGCACTTGCTCATCAATCAACCCGGTGCTTCTTCAGGTAATTTTGAATTAGAACAGCTGTTCAAAATGCATGGCAAGTACTCTGCCACTACCTGGCTCGCGATGACTACGGCGATTTATAAACATCGCCGGCTTTCATAACAAACACAACTTTTCTCAGGGCGCGAATGTTCTGCAACGGATCTCCTTCGACAGCGATCAGGTCGGCAAATTTTCCCGGTTCGATGGTTCCAATCTGCTTTTCCATTCGAAGCAGCTCCGACCCGCGCAATGTGGCGGAACGAATTGCGTCCAGCGGTTTCATCCCGTAATCCACCATTCGCTCAAATTCCCGGATCGATGTGCCATGTTCGTAAGCTCCCACATCTGTGCCGAACGTTATTTTGATTCCTTTTTGCATTGCCTTCTGAAACACTTGTTTGTGGCTTGCCAGGATCTTCCGCCTGACTTCCGTGTCGTCTTCCTTTATGGCCGGAACATAGACAGAAAGAGTCGGACACCAAAAAGTTCCGTGTTTGACCATCAAATCCAGCGTTTCGTCATCCAAAAGGATTCCATGCTCCAGCGATCGAACACCGCCTAAGATAGAATTCTTAGCTCCCTCACCGCCATAGGCATGTGCTGCCACATCCTTCCGCCAACGCGCTGCTTCCTGAACAACAAGCCGAACTTCCTCCAAAGAAACCTGACTGACAGATTGCAGAGTGACCGGATCGATGTGACGCAAGGTTCCTGTCGCATACAGTTTGATCCAGTCCGCGCCGTACTTCACCTGTCTGCGCACTTCGGCAACCATCGCTTCCGGTGAATCCACAAGAGCAGAAGGTTCCGGAAAGCTGACGTCAGGATTCAGACCATGGATATTCATATGACCTGCAGTGATACTGAGAGCCAGCGTAGAAACAAGCAGTCTGGGTCCCGGAATGATTTTCCGATGGATGGCGTCCCGAATTGCAACATCTGCAAAACCGGCACCTTCACTATCCAGATCACGCATCGTGGTAAAGCCGGCCAGTAAATCTTTTTCCACGGCAGCCACACCCTGAACGGTTCTAAAAGATTGCGATTTTGTGATGACTGGAGGAATCGCGCCTTCATCCTCCGGTTGAAGCAATATATGAGTGTGGGAGTCGATCAAACCGGGTAGAACTATGTAACGCGTTAAATCAATCACACGCGCGCCCTCCGGAATCTCCTGAGTGACCTTCGTAATTTTGTCTCCCTGGATCCAAACCACAGCATCGCGCGTGAATGCTCCCTTCATCGGATCCAAAAGTTGGCCGCAACGAATTGCCATGACCGGCGCAGGTTCTACAAAAATTCGTTGCGCAGGAAAAAGAATCGTGAGAAAAATAAGCGTGACTCTAACGCACCTGTTCTTGATCATCGCGACATCCTCCGCAAGACATTTGATCATATCTGAGTGTCAAGTCATACTCAGAATGAATTGCGATGGACCGCCCGTTCTAACTCGTCCTTGAACAGAAGAACGCAAAGATCGCAAAGAATTTTTGATGTTTGCTTGCTTTGCGATCTTCTATAAAAAAATTATTGAGCGGCAACGGCTGGAGGATTTCCGCCGGGGGGCGTCACAGGAATCGTTCCGCTATCGCTGTAGGTGCTCCGGGCAGGAACGACCCTGAAATTCATCCGGTCCGGATAAGCTTCAAAATAAATGAAATGATAGATCTCAGCAGCGCGAACGGTGTACTGATTCACGATCGGCTCCTTTAAACTCCGTCCGCCTCCTCCGGAAATGAAGTGCGTAATCCCGCGCTGCGTTTTCATGCGCGCATAGTAATGATTGTGTCCCGTTAAAACGAGCTGAACACCAGCTGCAACAAATACGTCTTCCAGGTCACGCCGTAATTCCAATTCCGGCTCGTGTCCTTCTCCCGCGGGAGCGTACAAAGGATGATGAAAGTACACGACTTTCCACACGGCCCCGCTTTCGGTAAGAGTTTTACTGAGCCATGCAATCTGTGTTTTATCGGATGGATCCGCGTCAATCAAATCCACACTGTTAAGCGAGATAAACTGAACGAGTGGTTTTCCATCCACTTTTGCCTCGGAGTCGAAGGAGTAGTAGCCCTGGCCACCAAAATATTAAAACGTTTCTTGTCTGCCACCTCATCGGCGCCACGCTTTGTTTCCATATCATGATTGCCAAGCGTTGCGTAGAATTTAACCCCCGCGTTCATGAGCGGGAAATAGTGTTCATCAAACCGCTCTGTAAAAAGCGATCTGCTCCCTCCGCGCGTTCCAAAAGAGCTTCCATATATGTTGTCTCCCAGCATAAGCACAACCGAAAAAGGATTCGAGCGATGCCACTCTTTCAATCGTTGGGAAACTTGCTTTTGGCCGGAACAACCACAACCGGTGTCACCGACCGCCACAAACGCATAAGGCCTGTCCTGTGCAGACAGGACCGGCAGGTAAATAATTAAAGCAATCAGCAAAAATGGTAAGCAAATTTTTCGCATTGTTAAAACCTCTAACGTTAGGAAGCGCCGGTCCTTACGCCCTGCGGATAACGGACAAAGATTCCATTAGAGAAAATGATGTCTTCTTTCAGATTGGCTATCACATTAAATCCCAGTCCAGAAGGGGAACGGTCTGTTTTGTAAAGGCCCACATCGCGTTCTTTGTCTGATCCAAGACTGATGATGTAATAAGGACCTTCCGGATTTAGACAGTAATATTCAACCTCATTTCCCCAGCCATCTTCTTCAGACATTTTTCGCAAGAATCTCGGCTCAAGTTGCGCTTCGATTTCTTCAAGATGACCGGTCTTCCCGATTGGATAAGTTCCATAAACAAGTTTGTAGGCTTCGACCGCCGTACCCAGGTCTCTGATAACATCCACTGTTTTCGATTGCTTGATGACCCGATTCTTCGACGAGCTGCGGAACACGGAACAGGCGGCCAAAAGAATCAAAGATGCAAACAACAGGTTTCGCAACATTTTCCTCCACTAATCTCCACAATACGTCCTGTCCATGCTCGTATACCATCCTAAGATGCCTGAGAATTATGTGGTTGACCGGACTGCAGAATCTTGAATTCATCCATTTGAATAATCCAATTTCTTGAACTCTCATTGTCTGCATCTCTTCTGGAAACCGCTCTGGTACAACAGTTGCTAAAGTTCGCAAGTGAAAAACCATGCAGGAGGTTTTATGAGATGGGTAGCCTTAAGGATTAGTCCTTTTCATAGTAATTCCAGTCTTAGCGGAAGAAAACTCTACGGTATTAGAACGAAAGAATTGTCTAAAGAGTAGCGAAGAGAATAACGGGGCTTATGAAACAGAATATTGCCTGGAAGAACTTCAGTCCTTGCCATCCGCCCGAGATCCGTGGGCCATTCTCGATCAAACGCCGGGTGTGGACATGGATAGATTCAACGTCGGAGGAACTGAATCGGGACAGCAGTCCGGTTTTACGGCTCGCGGCGGAAACACCACCAATTCCATCTGGTATTACGATGGCGTTGATATATCGGATCTGGTCGCGGGAAACGCATCCTCCCTGTACTACGATTTTGATGTGATCGAAGAAATCTCGATCGCAACAACCGCAAGAGATGTGAATGTTCCCACAGGCGGAACCGTCGTAAACATTGTTTCCAGACGTCCCGCCAATGCTTTTCATGCAAATGGTTCTTTCTACTTCACAAACAATTCCGCAGATAACTATCCCTTAGAGTCGCGCGCGATCGATCTACGGGAGCTACGGGACTATGGAATCGATGCAGGGGGCTCTCTCTGGAAAGATCATCTTTCAATCTGGGGCGCTTACCGGAAAAATAACACTCTCGCATTCACCGGCGATATTGGTGATACAACCGATCTGGACAGCGTGTCATGGAAAACATATTTTCTTCCCCGCACGACTCATCAGTTGAGCTTTCATTACTTCAACAGCGACAAAACAAAAACTGCGCGTTCGAGTTCCCCTACTCAACAACTCGATCCCGCGACATTGTGGAAACAGGAAAATACCGACACCATTTTGCCGGGATTCTGGATGGGACAGCATCTCTGGACGCCGAGTGCGGACTTTCTTCTGACAACGCGCTTTTCTTACATTGGGAACGGATTTTCCCTTGTGCCTGGCGGTGGCAATGTGGTCCCGATCATCTACCTCGAAAAGATTCGCCGCTATGAAGACAACTTTTATTATTCTGATCCTATCGATCGTAGATCCAATTTGTTTCACGCAGACGCCTCTGTATTCAAAGAAAAATGGAAAGGTGATCATGAATTTAAATTCGGATTTGAATACAGGAAGTTTGACTTTCACTCTTACAGCAGTTACGGAAATGGTGTGCTTCTCGTAGACTATCTTCAAACAACTCACGGTGGTCCATTAACGGAAGGATATGCCAAAATTCAGCGACCGCTCAACGGCCGTGGTCAAATCGACCGGACCAGCTTGTACGCCTCCGATACATTGAAGTTCCATCGCTTTGTAGCCACCGTTGGATTTCACCTTGATCATCAAACGGGAAAGAATCTGGCATCCGACATCCCCACAGTATCAGGGTTTGAGGATTTTCTAGGACCCGTGATTCAATTCGCAGGGAACAAGCCCGGCATACGCTTTGATGATTTCTCCCCGAGATTGGGCATTGTTTATGATCTCAATGGCAACGGAAAGACACTGCTCAGAGGAAATTTCGCGCGTTATTACGACGCTTTTGGAGCTTCCTTTCTGAACTATGCAAATCCAGCGCTGACAGCAAGTGGTTTGATTTTTGGATACGAAAACAGAAACGGGGACCGCTCCATCACACGCGACGAAATCACACTGTGTTGCTACCTGTACGGAAATAACCACACCATCATTGACGGCCCGAGTTACGGTGGGCCTGAGATCGATCTGGTAAATCCCCATACAACCGAATGGCTTGCGGGCATCGAACGCGAAATCACAGAAGATATTTCGGTTGAAGTTCTATATTCTCATCGAACTTACGGCAACCTGCCCGCAGTGCTGCCTCAGGGCATCACTTCGGATGATTTCATTCCTGCAGGTGTATTTCATGCGGATACTCCACTCGGCGAATTCAATGTTCCCTATCATGACCTTCCTTTCCAACATGACGGTTCCACCATTCTCACCAACATCCAGGGATACGAACAGGTTTATAACGGAGTCGACTTTCTTGTTCGAAAAGAATGGAAAGACCGGTTTCAATTGCGGGGCGGGCTAGCTCTGCAAAAACAGAAAGCAAATTACGAATTGGACAGCGCATTGGGATTCATTCTACGAGATGGTGGACTTTCAGGTTCAGTTCTACCTTTTGATCCAACAAACATCCCCTTTCTCGCGGACCAAACATACGCCTATTCCACCGGAGGTAGCGGTAAGACCGGGATCTATCCTTTTTCGGAATGGCAGTTGAAAATCAGTGGCGTTTATGAACTACCGTGGTCTTCTCAGATCGCCGCTTTTCTACGC
Source organism: bacterium (assembly GCA_022616075.1). Classification (NCBI taxonomy): domain Bacteria; species bacterium. Next base: position 15,205 of record JAKEFK010000202.1, on the reverse strand, counting down.
TATCAACAAGGCTATCCGCATGTACTGTTTGGATCGGTTCGGTCCGACAATCTAATCTTATTTACAGGGTCGCCCAATCATCTGATTCTTCTGGAACCGGTCGGCAGCAGACGGTATGACAATCTGTTGACTCTCGATTTGAGATTCGAAAAGAGTTTGGGAATGCGGCAATTGGGCAGGATCACATTCATGGGCGACGTGTTTAACGTCACCAATGCGAACACGGTTCTCCAGCGGGATCGTCTCGTTACGTCCAGTACATTTAATAGAGTAGAAGAAGCGCTCGCAGGCCGCTTATTTCGTTTCGGTTTCCGGTTGTCACTTTAGCACCGACTCTCGATTGCGATTTGTAACGCCGGCCTCCGGCCGGCAGCGCCGGCTAAAAGCCGGCGGACATCAATGCCGCCAGAATGGCGGCGCTCATCTTTGATGCCGGTAGATGAGCGCCAGCCTCCAGGCTGGCATAAATGATCGCCGGCATTCTGCCGGCATGGTTCGTCTTAGAAAAATCATTCTCCTCGTAAATACGGAAGCAAATGTAGAAACTCCAGCGCCAGCCTCCGGCCGGCAAAACACTCCGAGATCTGCGAGATCTGGCCGGCTGGAAGCCAGCGTTACAAACCGGCTTTGCCTTTCATCGATACGGCCGCGGGAAGCGGCGTGATTTCTGACAAGCCTGCTTCCCGAAACCAGGAGAAAACTTCAGGATAAGTATGTTTCCACTGATATTTCGGACTGAAATAATCAAAGGTATCCAGCCAGCGCCATCGCCAGTTTTTGTGCATGCACAGCCGAAATATTCCCTGAAAAACAAGACGAAGAGGTTTTAAATAATACAGTGGTATCGCTATCGTAGACGCGTAAAAAAGTAGTTTTCGCGGCATTCTTACGGTCCCTTTTCGCAAAGTGTCGCTGATTTTTCTCAGCTCCGAGTGACAGCTGTACACCCAGATTGCGATTTCTCCTTCGGGCTTTAAAAGCGGAACCAACGAGTGAAATGCTTTTCGCGTATCCGGCGTGTGATGCAAAACTCCAATGGAGAAAATCCGGTCGAATATTTTTTCTCTGAAAGGAAGCCGGAAAATATCTGCCTGCACAAAGTGAGCATTCGGTCGATCTCCAAGATTGGAATATGCGGCTTCCACGGCAGTGGATAAATCCACACCGACTACCTCAGCTTGCATTCTGGAAACAACATCCGCGAAACGCCCCGCGCCGGTGCCGGCGTCCAACACCAGTTTGCCCGGCAATCCGGTCACATCGAAATTTGTTTTTTCCAGGAATGTCTCTTCTGATTCCCTTGTGTCATTAAACACATCCAGTTGAACCTTTGAAAAACGATTCCATTGAAAACCGAAACTCTCCGCATAGAATTCGGCCGGAACAAATCTCGGGATTCCATTGACGATCGGGTAACTGTGTCCGCGGGGGCAGTGAAGAGAGCCTTCTAGAATTTCCTCTCCTGATTCCGCGCCTGGCCGAACCTGCAGTGGCTCTTTGCAATCCGGACAAACCACCAGGTCGAGGAGTCTAATTTTCATCGACGTATCCGAGCGCTCGCAGACGCTCTTTCGTTTCATCGTCCGGCTCTACACTCTTCACGCTAAGCCTGGATCTCCGGTTCTTATTCTCCTGGAGATGCTCCAGCATGCGCTTCTGCAAATCTGAGTAAAGGACTCCCTCCGCAGCGAGATTGCGCTTTTCTTCGGGATCCCTGGAAAGATCATAGAGGAGATGTGGATTGTTTGGAACGCCTGGCTCGTGAACGTATTTTCTGTTCTGACGCAAACAAGCGGTGGAATGAATATCTTTTGAACTTGCATTTTCGCTAAAAATGAATCCCGGCTCAGGCGCGCGCGAAGAATCTGTCGCGTAACGCAACAAACTTTTTCCTGGAGTTCCTTGCGGAGGCTCCACTGAAGCCAGATGCAAAATTGTAGGAAAGATGTCGATGTTGCTGACCGGCTCAGAGATCTGCGCCGGTTTTACAGCGTTGCGGGGTCCGGTGATGACGAGGGCTATTCGAAGAACTTCATCGAAATACGAATTTCCGTGCGTAAAACGGCCATGCTCCCAAAAGGCTTCCCCATGATCGGACGTGACAAGAACATAAGTTTCATCGGTTAATTTTCTTTTCTGAAGCTCCTTGTTGATCCTGCCGATGGCATCGTCGGTCTGGCGGATTTCGCCATCATACATATTGATAATCCCCTGTCTCTCTTCCTGTGAAAGCTTCGTGAATCCGGTGCCGAACATTGTGTCGTAAGGTGGAGGAGGCCTGTAGGGCATGTGCGGATAGACCAGATGCAAGTAGAGGAAAACTCTTTTTCCGCGCGCAGCGTCCATTTGTTCGTTGAATTCTTTCAACACATAATCCACATCCGTTCGGCTCCATTGTCCAAAGTTTCCTTTTTCGAACAGCTTAACAAAAACATCAAAACCCTGATCGTATTGCAGCTCTGGACCAATGCCGGGATGATCTATCAAAGCAATCGTCTTATACCCGTTCGCTTTCAGTAGTTCAGCCGTGGTGTTCAGTTCCTTTGGCAGAACTTGAGTGATCGCTTCTTCATGTACGGCGGTAGGGAAGATTGCCTGCGGAAATTGTCCTGTAAATATGGAAGCAATTGTGGGGTTGGTCCATGGAGAAACCGTATAGGCATACTTGAAAAAAATTCCGTTTTGCGCCATTGCATCAATATTAGGGGATGTATTCCGCGAGTAACCGTAGCAGCCAAGATGATCGGCTCGCAATGTATCCATCAGGATCAGAAGAATATGTGGCTTTCGGGTCTCGTGACTCCGGCATTCGACGCTAAGGAGAGCAACCAGGCAACACAATTCGAGTAACCTACGAACCATAGCACTGATTCTAGCATCGTGTACGGAGCGCAGGCTTCCAGCCTACGCTCTTAATCCTCCACTGTAATCCGCACTTCGTTGCTATTCGCTCGAATTTCCGGAACATACATGGCATAGCCCAGCAGTGGCAGAGCATGAAATTTGCCGGGAACTTCCGCGCGCAAATCATAGCGGATTTCCCAGATCCCTTCTCGCAGCTTGTCAACAAACAACGCCACTTTGCGATCACGCAGCTCCTGGTACACCCAGCGACTATCACCCGTGTAGATGCCAGAATCAGGCAGGGGCGAAATTGTATTCGCCCCTGCTTTACCGGCTTTCAGCTCCTGAGCGTATAGCGACTCTCCACTTCGAATCGCCACAGCCTCCAGTCCGGCAGGTTTTAAATCTTCGAACACCAGATACTCGTAATTATTCTTGGCTTCAATCCGTACCACGACTTCCACGCGATCGCCGCTCTTCAAAACTCCGCCATCGGCCAGCGGTTCCCGGTGATACAAATAACCTTTCAGCAAAGTTGGTTTGCCCACAAGTCTGAAATATTGACGGCTCACAAAGATCTCATTTCCTGCAGCTGTAACCGGTTCTTCCAGACTGAAGAATTTGGCATTTGCCGCAAAATACAGAGGACCGTTTCCCGCAGTTCTGCGAATCACAATTTCATTGTGATCGCGGATGAGTTTCGCATCGATTCGGAATTCGCTAGGCGCTTGAAACATGTCTCGCGGAGTGATCTTTTTGCCGGCGATGCGGCTGCCATTTACAACCAGCTCAAATTCAAGATCCGTCTTTAGCTCGCCGGATTTTCGCAAATAGTCATTCAGAGTCAAAACCACAATGGCTGTGTCTCTGGTGCTGCTCCATTGCGCGCCCCGGCGATTCTTCACCAGCCAGTTGGTGACCGGCTCTACTAATTTGTTAGAAGGATCGATCGCAAGAAGCGCGCGCAGGGCAAAAGCGGTTGCTTCTACGCCTCCTTCAGACCAGCGCCAGTAGATGCCGTCTTCACCCCAGTGAGCCGTGGAGATGGCCGATGCATCGTACGCGCCTTCAATCAAAACAGAAGTATCCGGTTTCGAATCGATCTTCACGCCATTTTCAAGATTCCGAACCAGAATCCGTGCATCTTCGGCTCTGCCCATTCCATGCGCGCTCAGCGCAAGCAACGCCCTGGTGTAAGCATTCAGCCGTTCCCGTTTGGCCCAGAGATTGTTGAAGGCTTTTTCTTCAAAATCATTCTTCATCCCATCGATCGCCACAGCATGAAGCATCCAGGCTTGCAGATCGTATTGCTCTTCGGCTTCCACAAGCTCCTTTTGCAAAAAATCGACTGCGCGGTCGAGAACATTAGAACGAACTTCAACTCCCGCCTGTTTGGCAAGTCTCAATCCCCAAACCACGTAAGCGGTCATGAAGTGATCGCTCTCGCCTTCTTTCCACCATCCCCATCCGCCATCCTGATGCTGGAAATCATAAAGTCGATCAAGGCCCGATTTTGTCATGGCCGGTAAATTTCCGAGCTTCCTTCTTCCACCCGGATGAGTTTTTTCAGCGTACGTTTTTTCAATGCCGCCAAAGTCGAACACTTGCTCCGCTGGAAGTCCCAGATCTTTCATCGTCCGCGCTGTGATCACAGAAGGAAGAAAGCGGCTCATGGTTTGTTCGGTGCAACCGTACGGATAGTCAATCAAGTACGGAAGCGCATCCAGCATTGTTACCGCTATGCTTGGCGTTACCTGAACAACCATTTCATCGGAGCGCCGCGCCGGGGGGAGATCGAGTGAAATCTTCACTTCATTGCTGCGAACTTTGCCGGACCGGGCCAGAAATTTTTCGATGCCATGTTCGTAAATCGTGTAATTCTTCTCCATAGCATCGGAATAACTTCCGCCTTTCGCGATGACCGTAAGTTTTGCCACACCGGCTTTTTCGATTTGTGCAACCCAATCCAAACGTCGTTCACCGTTTCGGGGGACAGTAGTATTTGCATTGGAATTCGATATCCGGATCCCTTCGGTGTTCAATGTGGATGCAACATTCAGCGCAGAGTCGGTATTGTTATTCAGGATAGCGGAAATAGTTACCGTGTCGCCAACAACGAAGAAGCGCGGAGCCTGCAATCGAACGATCAGCGGTTTTCTTGTGCGCGTGGAAACATCCGCAATTCCAAACTGATTCGTTGCGCTTGCAACACGGGCAACCGCTTTCCAGGAAGTCAACGAGTCCGGATACTTGAAACGCACAACCGCTTGTCCGGCAGCATCCGTAACAACATCCGGCTGCCAGAAAGCGGTGGAGCGAAAATCACTGCGCACTTGTACCGCCGCTTCCGGAGCTTCTTCCGGCGCGGGCGGCGGGGCCGCAGGGGAAGCTACAGGCTCATTTGCCACGCTCTTCCTTGCATCCATGACAGAAAGTTCAGCGGCAGCTTCGACACCGCCTACTTTCCCCCCAGCGATCCCCTCATCTTTAAACAACTGCGCATGATCGCTACGAGTGCCTCGCTCTTTCGCTTCCAGTCTGCGCGCAACACTTTTCTGCTGAAACATGCTCTGCGTCTGCACGCCATGCTGCCGCTTGCTCCCGAAATAAAACTGACGCGGATCACCCGCATAATCCTGTTGAATGTAGTACACAGACTCATCCACCATTCCGAGGGCCACTTCTGCGGAAACCGGCATTCCTTTGGCATCGCGTGTGGTCACAGTTAAGGTCCCGGATTGTTGCGGTTGATAAACATCCTGATCCGGCTTCACCTGAACCTCAAGAAATTGGTTCACAGGTGGAACAATCACCTGTTCGGTATCCAGAAATAGTTGATAGTTATCAATCATCGCGGCGCTAAGGTAGAAGTTTGGAACGTGCATCTCTTCGATGGAAAGCTCCACAAGTTTCACTGAACCGGTCACATGAACCAATTGATAGCTGTAAAAATCCTCGGCTTCGGTTGAGAACAGAACATACCGGTCATTTGACGGCACACCGATCATTACAGGAGCCTTTTCTCCCGCGCGGAATGTATCTTTGTCCACAATGATTTCCACGCCGCCCGGACGGTAACCAAGCTCCGTTGTTTTTCCGGTCACGACCCACACAGTTGTTTCCGCGGTAACCGGCTGGCGCGTTTTCTCTTCATCTTTCCAGGCAAGACGGTAATAGCCTTCTTTTTCGGGAGTAAAGGTGAGTTCTGCTTTTCCTTTTCCATCTGTATTTACGATTCGTGTGAAGATTTCGTCATGCTCATATCCGCGAAATTTCAATGTCCATTGTTTCTGTCCGGGACCCGGAACCGGCGGAGTGGGTGGAAAGACACCTATCTTGTCACGGATCTCCTGCAACTCTTTACCACTGATCTCTTTGCCTTCCGGATTGATCCAGATCTCGTACCAGTAATCACGCGTGAGTTTCACCGAACCTTTTGCAGGAACCAGCTGGCTGTTCGCATCGAGTGTTTGAATGCGAAACGTTACCTTATCCTGCGGGCTGTAGAGGTAGTGATCGGGACGCGGGTAAACATAGTAGCGTTGTCGCGTGACGCGCACCGCTTCATTCGCGGTGATCTCTCTTCGCGATGCATCGGTAACGCGGGCCTCCACTCTGTATTCAAAATCCTGCTGGGAGTTTCGCGGTGTATCGAACGTGACTGTCGCCTTTCCAGTAGTGTCCGTTTTCAACGTTTCCCGCTTGATAATCTGCCCGCCACCATACCAGTATCTGTGCGGAGATTGATAGATGTCCTCGTAGTACCACGGATAAGGATGAGGCGGATGCCACCAGTGATAAAAAGGATTCTGATAAATGAGAACTTCCACCGTTGCATTCGAAACCGCGCCGCCAAAGTAATAATCCGCCTGAATGTTTACCTGCACGCTTTCGCCCGTTAGAAATGTTTTCTTTTTCCCGTTCTCTTCCGGAGTCTGAACGGCAACTTTGAATTCCGGAAGTTTGTATTCTTCAAGCCGGAACATCGCAGCCTGCCCGATATGACGCGACTTTCCCTTGTCGTAGAAGGTGACGCGGTATTCACCGAGCGGGGACGTTTCCGATAAGAGAAAGCTGCCCCAGGCACTGCCAAAAGCGTTCAGTTTCACTTCCGCTTCTTTGATTTTTGCGCCCCGTGGATCCGTGATTTCGTAGTTTACTAATTCATTAGATGGGTTGGAGTAGCTGGTGCCGTCGTATTTGCGGGCAATAAATTTCCAGTGAACTTCCTCAGCGGGCCTGTATGCGGGACGATCCGTGAAAGCATAAATCCGCCAATCAAACCGCTCCGGAGAATTGTAGTAGCTGTAACCAATGGAAAAGGCCTGTCTTGCCCCTGCGGCGGCTACGACCAGGAACTCAGAGGTGTTGTAGAGAGGCGGCACCTCTAAAACAAGGAGTCCATCCCTGTTTGTAGCCCCGCTTTGTAGCTGCCATCGATAACGGGAATTTTCGTAGACCTTTCTCCATACTTTGACCGGAGCGTCCGGTTGCGGGGCGCCGCTGTATCCATCGGCAAAGTAGATCAACAATTGCTTGCGACTCGATTTTGTAACGAGCGTTCTGTCGGTAATCAGGATCAGATCACGCGCGCGCAATTTTCCGGAGACGCCTTCAATCAGATAAGCTCCCGCCGGCAATTTTTCTTCGATCTGAATCGCTTCCCCTTTCTGCTTGTGATCTCCCTGATCGCCTGTCTGTTTGGTCCACGTCTTCACAGTTTGAGCTTGCGAAGTATTGATCTGTGAGATCCAGCCGGCGTCAGTGGACATTTCCAGATCGCGAAGAAGATCCACACGGAAGAGAGAAAACTGAATCGTCTTTACGTTGCGCGTACTTAAGTAGAAACTGACTTCCGATTCAGGCACAAACAGATTGGATACGGAAATATTGAGTGACGGGTTCGTAATGTTTTTGATCTGATTCTGCGCCTGATCAAAATAGCGCGTTTCTCCCTTCGCGAATTCTGTCGTGATTCGCCGGTAAAGTGACAAAGCTCGTGGAAACTCGGATATCTGTTCCAGTTTTTGTGCATAATGAAACAAAGCATCATCGTACCAATCCGTTTTCTTTCCGGCCTTTAAAGCGAGCTCAAACTCTTCCGAGGCACGGTCCTGTGGATCTCCTTGACCGCGAAGCGTCATTGCAATCAGGTAATGGAAAAACGCGCGATCATTTTCCGTGGTGGATATCTTCAGCGCATTGTCCAGGATTTCAAGCGGAAGAACATAGCCATGATAGCCGTAGTAATAGTAGGGATCAGGAGCTGGAGGAGACGCGATGGTCCGGACGATTTTCAGATAACGTTCTCGCGCAAATTCGACTTCCTCGGAACCAGCCCACCAATTCAATGCCTGCTGATAGTGGGACCACCCTTGACCCCAGTCTCGTGAATCACGGCGCGTCCAGAAAAAATCACCGAGCGATTCACTTGCCTCAGCAACGATGCGATCCTTTGCTTCTTTCTGTGCAAGCTCCAAAAGCCGTGCCCGGGCCTGATCGAATACGGTCGGATCGGAAGTTTGTGTAGCAGCCTGCGCCCGCCACGTTGCGTCCGCGATCCGGAAAACGACCCAGCGAGCTTCTTCTTCAGGTAATTCCAATTCGTGTGCTTTCCGGTATAGTTCCAGGGCGAGCGCATAAGAACCTTCCTTGTAGTGCTGCTCTGCTTCTGCCTTAAGCCTGGAATACTCAGGCTGCTGCGCAACCACACCTGTTAGCGCAAGTAATACGGAAATAATGATGATGGCCACTTTTTGAATATTCATAGTCTTACCTTCACATAGAACGCTGAAAAACTAAATAGGATCTCTCATAACTTGGCGTCCTGGCGCCTTGGCGGTTTAAAAAGTGCAAATTTTAGCCCCCTAAAAAGCGCTACCAGTTAATTTTTACTCTTCTTCCTGTGCCAACGTTGACGCTATCGTCGGGCTTTCCATTCTTGTATTTGGCAGAATGGTTGCAATTCAAAAGGACAAAAGGAGCAAAAAATGACTAGAGAACACCATCCAATGTTCCGTCGAATTTTCCTTGCGCTTTTCGCATTCTTCATCACTTTTTCCCTCTATGCGCAGGAAACAATTCAAAAATCACGGCTTTCGGAACTTTATCCGACTCTTGAGGCAAAAGAGTATGCTTTGCGCACCGCAAAGGTCATCAAGTCGAAAAGGCTTGGTACCGGAATCACAAATCCGCTGAAGCTCACAATGCAAGATGGGGACACGCAATTCTATGCCGTTTTCAAGGACGTGCATGTACGCAAACCCGGAATGACAAAGTTGAAGGGTGGCGTGGAACTAGATTTCAAGGACTCCTGGCAATTCGATGTGGCCGCTTATGAGCTCGACAAACTGCTTGGCCTGAACATGATTCCGGTAACCATTGAGCGACGCTATGAAGGTGAGAACGGCGCAATGGTCTGGTGGATCGAGAATGCAATGACAGAAGGCCAGAGGAAGGAGAAAGGATTGGAACCACCGGATATTGATGCGTGGAATCGGGCACTCTACAAAGTTAGATTGTTCGACAATCTCGTTTATAACATCGACAGAAATCTTGGAAATCTCCTCATCACGCCCGAGTGGAAAGTCTGGATGATTGATCATTCGCGGTGTTTCAAGAGCATGGAAAACTTGAAAGCGAAGTCCGATCTCGCGCGTTTCTCTTTATCGTTTATTCAGGCTTTGAAGAAACTGGATGAAGCGCAGGTCCAGGACCGGCTCGGAAAATACCTGACCACTTATGAAATCCGTTCCATGATGAAACGGCGCGATGCTATTGTGCAGGAGTTTGAAAAAGCGCGTGTAGCACAAGGAGACTCCATCCTTTTCCCGTGAGATTCTTTGGCACAACTAAACTTGGTAGGAAGTGGCTCCCTTATAGAATGTGTCCCAAACGCCCGTGACATCTTCAATCGGAAACGCTTCCTGCCCTACTTTCTTCTTCCTGGAACCGGCGATTCCGTCACACGTCTGAATTTCTTGCACTGCACCGTCCCTTTCCGCCATTGTCTTCAGTGTTTGATGCATGGAATTCGGAGGTCGTATACTAATCGTGCTCATCCAATTTCTCCTGTAATATGCAAGAATTCTAGAGTGAAATCGCGTTGATTCCGAATTTTTTGATCAAACAGCGGCTATGGAAATTTCTGATGATTGCCGCGGCTACAGGAGATCTTGTTCAGAGGTTTCTGAGGGTCGGTTACGGAATACCGCCTCTGGAAAAGGATGCGTTAGATTACTGGAGGTTATCCGAACAGATGGCCAGGGGGGACTGGCTGCTGTCCGATCCGATCCAGCTTCAACGTCCTCCACTCTATCCCGCCTTTCTTGGAACGATGCAATTTTTCGGCGGCGGATTCGGAATCCTGTTTTCATCTTGCATTCAACAGGCTTTTGGTTTTGCAGCGAATCTGTTTGTCGCATGGGCTGTTTTTCGTTTTTCTGGAAACATTCGGGCAGCGTCCATCGCATGCGTGCTGCTTGTTCTGCCGGCCGCGCCCTCCTTTTTCGGAACCAGGATCCTGTCGGAAGCTTTATTTCTGCCCTTTTTGTCAATTTTTTTTTCCGCATATCTGGTTTCGCTGAGGTCTGATTCAAGAAATGATTTCTGGGCGGCGGTTGCTGGAATCGCGCTCGGTTGTTCCGCATTGGTGCGCGGGATTCCACACTTTCTTGCAGGAATACTTTTTTTGCCTGCGATCATCGAAGTGGTTCGCCACCGCAAAGTTACCCACGCCGTGCGACAACATATGAGAGTTGCTGCCGTTGTGTGCTTGCTTACGTTGTGCATGATTACACCGTGGATGCTGCGCGGATATTTTTTGACAGGCCGTCCAATTCTGACTTATACAGCTGGTTTTCAACTATGGCGATCCGTTTTCTTGTGGGCATCATTGGACTATCCCGATAGCGAAATTGCTGCTGATACAAAGAAGCGAGTCTTAGCAAACACAATACAGGATCCGAGGGCTGGATATCCTGTGCAAGAAGCCCTGATAAAATCCGGGCTTTCCGCAAACGAAACGCAGGATCGTATGTTCGAGATTGCACGGGAAGCGGTGTGCGCGCAACCATTAAAATTTACAGTATCAGTGTTTGAACGCGCACTGAGATACATGCACTACACGTGCAAGGGGGAAGTGCTGAACCGCCAGGGGAAAGAAGCAACGGCACCACCCTACCGGGACAGCGAGCAACGTATGTTCCGTTGCTGGCTGATGCCTACTGGATTATGGTTCAGCGCGTGAGATTAGCAGGTCCGCTTCTTCAGTTGCTGCTAAGTCTCGCCACGATTGGGTCTCTCTTTCTACTCATCACGCGGGGCGAAAGCGAACGAGCAGCAGGTCTTGTGGGCCTCTTCCTTTGTGGGTACTTCCTGGTGATAACGGCGGTTTTTAGTATTCCGATTTGTAGAACAAGGATGATACTGATGCCGGTCAGCGCGATGGTTATTGCGCTCGCAATGAACCACATGTTTAGCCGTCTGCATTCCCCGCCGTGATACAATCGCTTGGGAAAATAAATAGTTAAGCATCGCGATAGTTTCATCCACCATTTATTCCGTTCAAATGAAGCTCAAAAAACTTTTTTCTAATTTTACGATTCTATTCGCAGGACGTGTTCTAAGCAAAGGAATCACTTTCCTGGTATTAATCTTTTTAGCTCGGATGCTGGGTCCTCGCGCTTATGGCTACCTTGAGTTTACGATTGGCCTTCTTTTGTTCCTTGCCCTGATTGTTGATATGGGTTCCAGCACTTCCGCCGCTCGGGAAATAGCCAAAGACAGGAATCGGATAAGCGAAATCGTTTCTAACATTGTCGTTTTGCGAGTTTTCCTTTCCTTAGGCGCTTACTTTGTTCTGGTCGTCTGGTCCTTTTTCTATCTTGAGAACGCAACGCTTCAGCGCCTGATCGCCGTATACGGGCTAACTCTTCTTGGGGGTCCAGGCTTATTGGAATATGTATTTCAGGGCCTGGATCAAATGAAGTGGGTCGCCCCGGTTACCGTGTTACGTCAGGCGGTGTTTGCTCTTGGAGTTGTTGTTTTTGTTCGAACTCCCGAACAAATCTGGTTGATCGGCGTGGGCGCCTGTATAGCTGCCATCAGTGTAGTTATCTATAACCTGTGTGTTGTGAGAAGGCTGACAGGCATGATTCAGATCCGATTGAATTTCCAATCCATGACGGCTTTCCTGTCTCAGGCTTTTCCGGTTGGATTGAGCGAGCTGACCTGGTTTGGTATGTGGTACTCTGCACCGATTCTTTTGGGAATTCTCACGAAAGGGGAAAACGTGGGTCTATTCGGAGCAGCGCACAGGCCGGTTATGACTCTCTACGCTTTTGTAGTTTTATATTTTTATAATCTTCTCCCTTCCTTATCCCGATCTTCCATCGAATCGCCTTTTCACTTCAATAAACTTCTAACTCATTCTATTCGGCTTACCTGTTGGAGCGGGCTTTTTCTGGCGTTCGCCGTGCTTATAGTGGGTCAAGATCTATTAATTTACGTTTTTGGGTATCAATATGGCGGATCGGTACTTCCCTTTAAAATTCTGATCTGGACCATTCCTATAGCTCTTCTCAGTGGCCATTACCGGTCCGTTCTAATTGTCTTGAATTCTCAACGGAAAGAATTTGCAGCTTCGGCTTGTGGCGCAGCGGTGAGTCTCCTGTTGAGCCTTGCTCTAATCCCAAAGTATCATGCTATCGGGTCCGCGATAGCGATTCTCACGGCTGTTGTGATCAACGGAGTTCTCGCTTACCGGATGGCTCGCGCGCAGAGTACTGAACTTCCTTCTTTAAGAATTGTCATTAAGCCACTTCTAGCTTGTGGAATCATGTTCCTGACGTATATGGTCGCTCGGACTTTCGCCATGCAAGCAGCAGTGCCGGCGGGAATAGTTCTCTTTGTTGTTTCGGCAATACTAATGAATCGTGAAATTCGGACCTATTCTGCCGGGACGTTGAAACGATTCTTACCACGGCAAGCTGATTAGCCATTGCAGTCCTCCGCAATGAACCATCGGAAAGCACAAGTTACCACGCTTCTATGGCTGTATTCGGCCGGGTATGTATTCCTTGTTGGAGTACTCATGCAGATGATAGTTCTGCCTTACTTATTTCCTTCGAAACATGGTGGCGCGGGACTGCTCGCAGAGGGAGATTCTCTATATTTCCATGAGATCGCTCTTCAAATGTCCCGTAAGATCGAAATGGAAGGATGGGCAGCCTGGAAACTACGCCCTGAAGGACAGGTTATGTCAGGGATTCTCGCCTTTCTTTACGCTCTCTTTTTGAAACGGCCGATCGTATTCCTTCCGATTGCCGCCGCGCTCCATGCAACGGCAACCATCCTTCTACATAAGATGGCAAGGCTTTTTGTCGTCAACCAAAAGCTGGCCCTCGTCTCCGTAATTCCGTTTGTAATTTTCCCTTCAGCAATGATCTGGTATACGCAGATTCATAAGGATGGCTTTTTTATCCTTGGTAATTATTTGTTCTTGTACAGTTTCCTGTCTTTGCTTCCCTGGCTGCAGAAAGAAGGTCAGAGAACGAAACAAACGATCCTGAGTGGGATATCAGGCGTTTTAGGCATCGGAGTAGTCTGGCTAGCTCGCCCCGATACTTTGTTATTGTTGCTCGTGACCGGTTCCTTGATGTTCGCCCTATTGTCTTTTGCGTGGATTCTACACTCGAGAAAGGCGCGCACGCTAGTTTCTCCGATACCATCCCTTTTAATTGCGTTTCTAATTGTTGCGATGATTCCTGCTTTCTTGATGATCCGAGTTGAATCCCCTCCGGCGCCTTCTGAACAATTTGGAGTCGAACTAAAATGGAGCAAGCACAAATCCATTCCTTCTCTGATAGACCGAGGCTTCTATCTTTTAGCGTTACAACGCGAGGTATACCGTCAAGTCCACAGGTCCGCAACAAGCGCCGTTGATATTGATGTCGGACTGAATAGTGCGGCCGAAATTATTCGGTACATACCACGCGCACTGGCAATAGGACTACTAGCGCCGTTTCCAAAAGACTGGTCCGATATTTCCGGGCACTCACATGGAAAGCTTTTCTGGCTTACTGCCGTGATCGAGACCGTAGTGGTCTATCTTGGACTTACATTGCTTGGATGGGGACTGGTGAGTAGATATCGTAATAATTTGGCAATTTGGATGGGCTTGGCCTTTTCAATTAGTATGATCACGGTCTTGAGCATTGCAATTCCAAATCTCGGAACATTATACAGACTTCGCTACGGATTCTTATTGATTCTGGTCTGCTTTGGAATGCTGACTCTCGATTCTTTCCGTCACTGGAAACGAGACAATGATAATGTCTGAAAAAAGAGGGTGAAAATGGGCCGTGTAGGAATCGAACCTACAACCCCCTGATTAAGAGTCAGATGCTCTGCCAATTGAGCTAACGGCCCAAGTACTTATAATGCAATGACTTAAGTTGCAATTATGGCCTGCCGCCAGTTGCACTTTGGTTGCGCCTGGTTGCATTTCTCGGATCTCAATGATACGCTCGTCACGTGCATAATTCCCATCACAGTTTAATCTCGAGGGGACATTTTAGCAAATGGGCGTAAGAATCCGCAAACACCGCGGCGAATACTACATTTACATCAATTACAAGAAGGTTCGCCAGGCACAGCGGATCGGAAAGGACCGTCGGCAAGCCGAGAAAACCCGATTGGCCCTGATCAGAAAAATCGCGAGCGGCGAATTCCAATTCAAGAAAGCGCCGCAGGAAATCGATCCGGAAAACGATGTCACACTTCGTGAATACTTCGAAAGCTTCAAGGATACTCACTTGCGGAATTCAGTTCGTCCCTCCACCGCAGAATCGTATGTTGATAATTTTAAACTCCACATTCTCCCGGTACTTGGAGATCTCCACCTTTCACAAATCACTCCAAAGAAGATTTCAGAATTCATCGTTGGCTTGATGACCAAGCGAGGCAAAGGAAACAATCACCGGAAAGACAAACCACTTTCGAAAAGTACAATCCGACTTCAGATCGCCTATCTTCGCAAGGTTTTAAACAAGGCGCTGAAGGAAGGCCGAATCGGATCCAATCCAGCCAGCCGCGTTGGTGAGGAATACAAACAAGCGGCAAATCTACATGAGGAAATTAATCCACTGACCGAAACTGAGATTGAACGGTATTTAAAATCGGCTAAACAAGAGCCACCGCAGTATTACTACTTCTTCGCGTTGGCACTTCAGGCAGGACTGCGAGCCGGCGAATCTGCAGCGCTCAATTGGGAAGAAGTCAACCTGGACAAGAAAAGAATTCATATCAGACGCACCCTTACGAAAGATGGAAAGCTTGGACCGCCCAAAAGCAAGAAAAG
>JAKEFK010000201.1 GCA_022616075.1 bacterium | reverse complement strand
GATGATGGAAATCCTTGCAAACACATTGCTGCAGTCTACTATTTGATCTCGGAAGAGCTGGAAAGAGATCCATTCTTGTTGCTACATTTGAGAGGAATCAAAAAAGAACAATTAACTTCCCAAAAGCAGGTAGAATTATTTGATTTTCAACAATCCGAACCGCTCCCCACAGATCCACATCAATTCTGGAAGGCCCCACGTCTCAAAGAAATTCCTGTGATATCTGCGGAAACGCCAAAACCCGCAAGACCTGCAATTCTGCAGCGGCTCGGCTCCTTTCCATTCTGGCGCGGCGAGGAAGATTTCCTTCGCACGATGGAAAGAATCTACGAAGCGGCAAGAGAAAAAGTCCGGAAGGATAAGGGTTAAGTATTAACCTGGACCACACAGAAGAGGTTGTCATCAGGGTCTGTCAACACGATGAAATCTTCACCCGGATACTCTTTTAATGCAAAGCAAGCGAAAAGCCCAAAGACTTAGGACTGCTGCAATGATGGTGATCAGGATGAACCAAGGATTCTTAGCCAAATGCGGTTCAACAAAAATCCGCCAGATATGAGCGATGGTAAGCAGGCCAAAGACTGCGCAAGTTGTAATGAGATACGACTTCATGAGTGAGTCCTTACCGGCGCTGCTGCCAAAGCTTAAACGCCTCTTCCATGAGCTTGCGCCGCCTTTCGAATTCTTGGCCGTACTTGGCTTTGAGTTCGGTAAGATCAGCAGCAACAACCTTGTCTGGAACGTTGCCATGAAAGACAGCGGCATCAAGAATATCGCCCATGGTCCATTTTGGCTCAACCGCCAGGATTTGACCGGCCGCGAGTGAAGCCCATTTTGTCCCTGTAACGACAATATACGCAGGATCATCGCCAAGACCAAAGATTTTCTTACCCTGCAGGGCACCTTCGGTACCGACGAAAGGCTCAATTGACCACATCCGATCTTTGGCGTATTTGCCGGAAAGATCTCCGGGAAAACCACCACCAATCTTGTCGCAGTGCCGCGCGCCATAGATCGCTAATCCTTTAATTTTCGGTTCGAGTATCTGTTCTGCGATGATGTTTCGGATATTCCCTCCTCGATTCAGTAATGGAGCGAGCTCCTTGGCATGTGTGATACGAGACCAGTCGATCTTGCTGTCACCACCGAGCACCCGTACGCGCTGTTCCCGGGGAAGAGCAAGGTTCACCTCGCGGACGGCGCGAAGAAACTGCTCATATATTGGACTTTCCCAGACTTCTGCACCGCTCGCGTCTCGCCAAACTGGTGCGAGCTCTTCACGAGATAGAAGAACCCCATCCAGAATGAACCGATCGAGCAAGTCCTGATGAATTGGATTCACCCACTCAATCACGATCACCCGGACAGTGGTCGGAAACGCCGGATGGCGAACCAGCGTGATGCGAAGATCAGAATCGTATTGACGGCCGTGGTCTTCCCCCAGACATACAACATCGGCTGTCTTCCATGCCGCAAGAATACCTTCGACCAAGGCATATCTCTCTTGCCCAACTGCGGACGGGATCGGAATAAAAAGCAGAAAAACCAGAATCAATTTAGAAAGTTGGCCTTTCTCCACCACTGATCATCATAACGTATGTTTTGACGTATGTTTTGCTTTTCAAAAGGGGATATTAGCTGATTGTTAGCCGCGATGTTTATAAAACTGAACGGCGCGTTCATGTTTTTCAGCGGCGGCACGAGAGCTGAAAGTCCCCAGATTACGCCGTTTCCCGGTTTTAGGATCTTTCTTACGCGAATAAAGCCGGTATTTGCCGGACTTTAGTTTACGAATCATTACTTAAACACTATTTCACGGACCTGAAAACTTCAAGTGATATATGATTTCCTTTTGTCACAAAATTCGTTCCACAGGTGTTGTATAAGGTGAGAGCTTGATGAGAGAAAAAGCCACAGCAACATGGATCAACGAGGCGCGAGAAGAGGACGAATTTGAGGTCTTCTTTCAACAGAATTACAAGCGAGTTTATGCAGTGTTGTACCGGCTTACAGGAGAAAAGATGGAGGCGGAGGATTTGACGGTCGAAACTTTTCTGCGCTACTTCCGGCGTCCTCCGGAAAACAAGGATCAGGCGGCCGGCTGGCTTTATCGCGTAGCCACGCGGCTCGGTTATAACGCTCTTCGCGCTTCGAAACGGCGCAGCCATTACGAAGAGAAGGCAGCGTTGTATGTTGCGGGAGGAGCCTCGGATCCTTTGCAAGAAGTGGAGCGCGCCCGCGAACAAATGAGAGTTCATGCGGTCTTGCGCAAAATGGACGAACGGAATGCAGAGATTCTTGTGCTGCATCATTCGGGTTTCTCCTACAAAGAAATTGCCGAAGCAATCGGAGTATCCCCGAACTCCATCGGAACGCTGCTCAGCAGAGCTCAGAAGGAATTTGAACGAATCTATCTGGGAGGCTAATCATGCATTTATCTAAAGATTTTTTGCAGGCATATTTAGATCAGGAATTGTCCGAATCAGAATTCCGTAATGCGGAACAACATCTGCACGATTGTGCGCAATGCAACGACTTTTTTGCTGAAATCAGGACGCGCGCAAATTCGAACCGTTCACGATTGGACGTGCTTAAGCCAGCCGATCCAGTGGTTGATGGTGCGGCTCTGTTTGCGAAGCTTAAAGCGCGGCAGACTGAGATGCCAGCTCGCAAGTGGAAATCGAAATCGGCGTGGGCTGCAGCGATTGCGATTGTTGCTCTTGCTGCCGGTTTGAATTTTAGGCCGGTGCGCGCGTGGGCGACGGAGTTTCTGAGCCTGTTTCGCGTTCAACAAATTGCCGTCATTCGAATCGATCCCGCTAATCTGCAACGGCTTGAGGATGACTTGTTCGGTTCGGATTCAGAGCGCAGAATAGAGCAATTATTTTCGGACAATGCTCAAGTGGTCGAACGAGGCAAACTCCAGATCGTTCCGTCCGCAAACGATGCGGCGCGCGTGGCAGGCTTCGGCGTTCGTTTACCGGGTACGCTCCAAAATGCTGCTCAAATTCATGTTCATCCGGCTGTGGATGTTTCCTTCACCATCGATGTGGAACGCCTGCAAGGAATTCTGGATGATGCAGGACGTACCGATATCCGAATTCCGGAAGATCTAGATGGAGAAATGATTCGCATCAATGTTCCATCCTCAGTTACAGCCTTCTTTGGAAAATGCCCGGATCTGCGAGAAGAAGCACGCAAAGAAAATCCAGGAGCCGGACGTCAGGATTTTCAGGAATGCAAAGTTCTTGCGCAGCTACCTTCTCCGACAGTGGTCGCGCCTCCTAATCTGGATCTTGTACAGCTTGGAACAGAAATGTTGAAACTTTTTGGTTTGAGCGACGAACAGGCGCGAAAATTCAGCGAATCCATTGACTGGACGAGCACTCTTGTGGTTCCATTGCCTGTCGATCATCGTATGCAATTCCTGGAAGTGGATGTGAATGGCGTAAAGGGAAATTTGTTTGTCTCCCGCGAGCTCCATGACCGCGAGATTCCAGCTTACAATCTATTGTGGATTCGCGATGGGATTCTTTACGCTTTGATGGGGCAGGGAACTGTAGAAGAAGCATTGTCAATCGCAAATTCGATTTAAGCAGAGTGGTGCGAGCGTCCCGCCCGCAATCTCCGCGGACGGGACGTCCGCGGTACATTGTTCATGACGTTTTCGATTGAGACGACAGAGCTACGCAAGGTTTACGGAGAAAAAGTTGCCGTTCGTGGTTTGACTCTTCAAGTGCGGGAAGGGGAGGCATTCGGTTTTCTTGGTCCGAATGGCGCCGGCAAAACAACCTCACTGAAAATGCTGCTCGGTCTCGCCAAACCGACTTCCGGCCGGGCTTTCCTTTTTGGCTCTCCCATGGGCGATCCATCGCTCCGCTCAAAAGTTGGATTTCTGCCGGAGCATTTTCGTTTCCATGAATGGCTAACCGGAAGAGAATTCCTGAATCTCCACGGAAACCTTTACGGGATTCAATCCGCTCCGCTTCAGAAACGTATCGGCGAATTGCTGGCTCTTGTTGGTTTGTCTGATTTCGTGCAAAAACAACTTCGAACGTATTCGAAGGGAATGCTCCAGCGGATTGGTTTGGCGCAAGCGCTGATCAATGACCCGCGTATCGTGTTTCTGGATGAGCCCACATCGGGTCTCGATCCAGCAGGACGGCGTCTGGTCCGCGATATCATTCATCAGCTGCGCGACAAAGGAACAACCATCTTCCTGAATTCTCATCTGTTGAGTGAAGTTGAAATTACTTGCGATCGCGTTGCCTTTATCAAACATGGTGAAGTTCTGCGCGTAGACGAACTGAAAAAGTTATCTTCCGGACAAACTACCGTGTCCATTCGAGCTTCGGGAATTAAAGACGAGATGATGCAAGGTTTAAAACGATGGAGTGAAGAGACCACCTTGAATCACAACAAGATCACTCTGAGAATTGCGGATGAGACTCTTCTCCCTGAAATTACGCGCTACCTTGTTCAGCAAAATGTGCAAATTTATTCCGTGATTCCAGAAAGAATCGACCTGGAAGAGCTCTTCTTACGGATCGTTGGTAAGGATGCGGGATTATGATGCAGGCGTTGGTAATCACCCGGCTGACCTTTTTGGAATCGATGAGGAGACGAATCGCGGTTGCTGCATTTGTGCTTGGCGTTTTGTTTTTGATTTTGTATGGAGTCGGATTTCATTTCATCCATAAGGAAATTGTTTCAGAAAGCGGCCGTCCAAATGCAACTTTGATACGCAACCAGATGTTCAATTTTCTTACAACCGCAGGTTTGTACGCGGTGAATTTCCTGACCATCGCAATGGGCGTTCTGATTTCAGCAGATACGCTTGCGGGAGAAATCAGCTCCGGCACCATTCAAACGATTGCATCAAAGCCATTGAGGCGGCCGGACATCGTTCTGGGGAAATGGCTCGGTTTTGCCGCATTGCTCGCCATCTATCTGTTGCTCATGGCCGGTGGAGTTCTGGCAATTGTTTACTTTGTCAGCGGTTACCATGTGCGGCACGTTGCCGCAGGCCTGTCTTTGATCTACCTGGCGAGTCTTCTGATCATGAGTGTGAGCCTTGCCTGCAGCTCCATGTTTTCTACTCTTGCAACCGGCGGAATCGTGTTTGGACTGTATGGAATTGGATTCATAGGTGGGTGGGTTGAGCAAATTGGTAGTGCATTGAAAAATCAAACAGCTGTCAATGTTGGCATTCTTTCAAGTTTGATTATTCCATCTGAAGCGATCTGGAAGCGTGCGGCCTATGAGGTGACTTCTACCGTGATTCGATCTCTGGGAATTGCCGCTGGTCCCTTTGCGGCAGTGTCTGTTCCCAATCCCGCGATGGTGATTTATGCCGTCTTCTATGTTGCAGTGATGTTGGTGATCGCAATCCGTCAATTCAGCAAACGAGACCTTTAATACAACCGCCAAGGCGCGAAGACGCCAAGTTAAGAATATTTTTTAATTTTGGCGACCTCGGCGTCTTGGCGGTTAAAACCTATTCCACCATAGGGACGATCAAAACGGGAAGTGAGCTTCCTTCTACGATATTACTTGCGGCATCATGCAAAAGGAACCTTGAAGATGTTCCAGGCGGCGGCGCTCCTATTACGATCAAATCATAGTTGCCTGTGTTTGCCTGCTCCACGATGAATTCGACTGCGGGTTCTTTGCCGATCATGCTATCGCTTTTCACACCGAAAGTTTGCAAAGTGGAGAGCGCTTGTTGGAGATGCCGCTCGCTTCGTTTCCATTGATCTTCCGGTTCCCCTTCTCTGCGCACGTGCAAAACTGTAGCATTCGCTCCGGTTAATCTTGCAAGACGGCCGCCGATCCGGACATCGGCTTTCCCGGGCTCACCAACCGCGCTGCAAATCAAGATATGGGAGAGCTGTCTATCCTGAGTTGCGATCACCACCGGAATACCTCTTTCAAGAAGACGACGCACGTGTCTACCTAAAACTGCTCTTGGCATCAAGGTGCTAATTTCCTTTCTCCCTAATATGACCAGGTCGTAATATCCTTCCTGCGATTCTGCGAGAATCTCATCATCACTCGATCCGCTCCGAACTTTCAGTTCCAAACGCGGCAAACGATCGATCCATTTGTGCTGAATCTTTTCCAGTTTCTCTTTTGCCTGAGGAATTTCTTCCTGTGAATCAGCAACAGAAAAAAGCGTTGCCGGCAACCCGGCTTTTTCAGCCAGATGGCATCCGAAATCCGCGACCGCTGCCGCCACAGGGGAATCGGGGATACAGAGCAACAATTTTGGCCCGGCTGCTTCGAGCACATGATATTTTGTGAATCCGATCCAGAGCATCTGGCCTCGTTCTATATTCGTCTGAGGATCCAGCTCACTGGGACGAACCGCTTCAATGTAGATTGTTTTTTCCGTGCCAAATTCTCCTGCGTACAGTCGAATGCCTTGCGGACGCTCCACCTCCAGGGCCAATTTCTGAAAGGAGCCCGCAAAAACCCGTTCGATTACCTTTCCGCGACCAAGAACGGAAACATCACTATTGGGAGCAAATGGTTCAGACTGCAGCAATACGGTTTCTGGACGGAAGAGGATTCGCACCCGCGCTCCCGTCGCGGCTCGTAACCGTTCCGGAACCGGCAGCAAAGTTGAGCCAAGATGGATCACACCGCCGTTGACGCGACCGATCAACACGTTTTTGCCTCCGACAAAGTTCGCGGTGTATCCTTTTTTTGGACGATGATAGAGTTCTTCCGGGCTCCCGATCTCGATCAGGTTTCCGCGATCGGTGACACCAATCCGGTCGGCCAGCTCAAACGCTTCTTCTTGATCGTGTGTTACTAATATTGTAGTTAGATTGAGTCTGCGGTGTATTTCTTTCAGGTTCTTGCGCAATTGACTCCTGATTTTTACGTCCAGCGCCCCGAACGGTTCATCCAGAAGCAAAACTGCGGGCCTGTAAGCAAGCGCGCGGGCGAGAGCAACTCGCTGTTGCTGGCCGCCGGAAAGCTGATTCGGATATCGATTCCCCAGTCCGCCGAGACCAACAAGCTCTAACAATTCCTCACGGCGGTTCCGGCGTTCTGCCGCAGAAACCTTCCGGACTCGCAACCCGAATTCCACATTTTCAGCAACAGTCATGTGCTGGAATAACGAATAATTCTGAAAAACAAATCCGGTGCCACGCTGCTGCGGAGGAATGTTGGTCACATCTTTACCATTAAGCTCAATTTTTCCGCTGTTGGGGCGCGTGAGGCCGGCAATCATTCGCAAAATGGTGCTTTTTCCACTGCCGCTCGCGCCGAGTAGAACGAAGAGTTCCCCGTTTTCAACCGTCATTGTAACCCGATTGACCACGAGGTTGTTCTCGTATTTTTTGGAAAGATCGGTCAGTATGATTGACATGGATTAGACAAGAATTTCCTTTCGGCCCGTTTTTAACGAAAGCGCTTTCTTTAGAAT
Organism: bacterium; assembly: GCA_022616075.1. Classification (NCBI taxonomy): domain Bacteria; species bacterium. The sequence continues at coordinate 7,581 of JAKEFK010000201.1, read as the reverse complement.
CAGCGTGATAACGGCGAGTAAGGTCAACAAAGAGGCTACCGCAAACGCCGCCGTAAAATTGTACTCGTTATACAGAATTTCCACATGCAACGGCAAAGTATTTGTTTGACCGCGGATATGCCCTGAAACAACGGAAACGGCGCCGAATTCTCCCATAGCACGAGCGTTGCATTGTATCAAACTGTAAAGCAATCCCCACTTGATGTTAGGTAGCGTTATGCGGAAAAAAGTTTGCCATCCGCTTGCGCCAAACACAAGCGCCGCTTCCTCGGCTTCTTTTCCCTGCGTTTTCATCAACGGAATTAACTCGCGCGCAACAAAGGGAAACGTTACAAAGATGGTAGCCAGAATCACGCCCTGGGTCGCGAAAATGACGCGAATGTTGTGCGCACTCAACCAGGGACCCAGGTATCCTTGCATGCCGAAGAGCAGCACAAAGACCATTCCCGAAATGACGGGGGAAACTGCGAAGGGCAAGTCGATGAGCGTGATTAAAACGCTTTTACCGCGAAAATTGAATTTGGTGATGGACCACGCGGCCGCGATTCCGAATAACATGTTAAAAAAAACTGAAACGGCTGCGGTCAATAATGTAAGCTTGATCGCAGCCACAGCATAAGGTTCCGTTATAGCAGCCCGGTAAAGTTCAAAGCCCTTCTTCAGCGCTTCTACAAATACGGCTACGAGCGGTATGACAAGAAAGAGACCGAGGAAAAGAAAAGCAATAGCAATCAATAACCATCTTACAGGAGCTGGTTCCGATAGATGGCTCCGGTTGTTCAGTATTCTCATCCAAAAGCCTCAATTCTTTTTCGAGAGCGTGCCTGTAGGAAATTGATCAGAAACAAAAGTAGAAAGGAAAGGACCAGCATACTGAAAGCGAGGGCTGTAGCGCCTGCATAATCGTAGTTTTCCAACCGGCCCACAATCAGAATCGTAGTGATTTCCGTTTTCAGCGGAATGTTGCCCGAAATGAAAACGATCGAGCCATATTCTCCAAGCCCCCTGGCAAAAGCGAGCGTGAAACCGGTCACCATCGCGGGCCAGATTTTTGGAAAGATTACACGTGCCAGGATGTGACGCCGATTTGCTCCGATGGTTGCCGCAGCATCTTCACTCGAAGGATCCATTTCCGAAAGGATCGGCTGGATCGTCCTGACCACAAAAGGCAATCCGATGAACGCGAGAGCGATCGTGATTCCAAGTGGCGTATAGTTGACTTCAATGCCGTGTGGAATTAAGTAACGGCCGAGCCATCCATTCGGAGAAAAAAGAGTGGTCAGCACAATTCCGGCAACCGCCGTGGGCAACGCAAAAGGAAGATCCACCAGCGCATCCATCAATTGCCTGCCTGCGAATCGATAGCGCACCAGCACCCACCCGACAATGCTTCCAAAGATCAAATCCACAACTGCCGCAGCAAACGCAGTTTGAAAACTGATCTTGAATGCCGCCACCGTTCGTGGAGACATCATGATTTCCCCAAAACGTGCCCAGCTCAGCGACATCGTTTTCAGGAGAAGTGTTGACAATGGAATCAGCACAATCAGGCTCAAATACAGGAGCGTGAAGCCCATCGTCAAGCCAAATCCTGGAAGCACGGAACGTTGAGCCGCGGCAGCGAACGCTTTCATTCTTTATTTGCCAGGTTGATAAATTTGATCGAACAGACCGCCGTCCTTGAAGTGTACATCTTGCGCTTTTTGCCATCCACCGAATGATTGATCGATGGTAATCAGGTTTATTTTTGGGAAGGTGACTCCGCCGGCGGCCTGCGTTTTGCGCGGTCTGTAATAGTGTTTTGCAGCCAGTTTTTGACCTTCATCCGAGTAGAGATATTTCAAATACTCCTCAGCTATTGCACGAGTCCCACGCTGATCTACAATCTTGTCAACGACTGTGACGGGAGGTTCCGCCAGAATGCTGATGGAAGGAACCACGATTTCAAATTTGTCCTTCCCAAGCTCTCTTACGGAAAGAAACGCCTCATTCTCCCATGCAAGTAAAACGTCGCCAATCCCTCTTTCAACAAAAGTGATCGTAGAACCGCGAGCGCCTGTATCGAGTACCGGCACATTCTTGAACATTCTTGCTATGAAATCTTTGGACTTCGCTTGATCGTTGTTCGATTTTTTCAGCGCGTAGGCCCATGCAGCCAGGTAGCTCCAACGGGCGCCACCGGACGTTTTGGGGTTCGGTGTGATGACCGACACGCCGGGTCGAACGAGGTCTGCCCAGTCTTTGATTCCTTTTGGATTTCCTTTGCGTACCAGAAACACAATGGTGGAGGTGTACGGTGAAGAGTTGTCCGGCAGTCGTTTTTGCCAACCGGCTTTAATCAAACCTGCCTTTGCAATCTGATCAATGTCATAAGAGAGCGCGAGTGTTACAACATCTGCTTGCAAGCCATCGATGACAGAGCGTGCCTGTTTTCCTGAGCCGCCGTGCGACTGGTTGACGGCCAGATTGTTGCCTGTTTTGGCTTTCCAGTGCTTCCCAAAAGCCTGATTGAACTCCTGGTACAACTCGCGAGTGGGGTCGTACGATGCATTCAGGATTGTGATTTCCGCAGCTTCAGCTGCTAAACCGTATCCGACAAAAAACAAGGCTAAATAAAGAAACTTTTTTATCATTTCTCCCAATCCATCAGTCTATCTATGCAGTAGAGTATTCAACGTTTTCGAGTATCTTTAGTTCTCCTCGCTGTGGCGATGACGACGTCGGCAAGCGTTGTATTATCCAGAATTCTTGCTGTGGCATCACGAACCTCCTTCATCACAAGACGAATGCCGCAGTCCGCTTCGTCGGCGCAGTCCTCGCAAGCCTGATATGCTGTTTCGCTCACGCATGGGATCGGTGCAAGCGGACCATCCAGGAGCCGAATAACCTGACCGAGCCGGATTAACTCTGACGGACGTCCCAGTGCATAGCCGCCCCCTTTACCTCTTTTGCTTTGCAGAATGCCATGTCTTTTTAGCTCAAGCAAAATGAGCTCCAGGAATTTTTTCGGGATGCGCTCCTGCTCTGCAAGATCGGAAATCAAGACCGGACCCATCTTTTCCTTTCGCGCAAGATGCACCAGAGCAGAAAGAGCATACTTGGTTTTCCTGGTTATCATATAATCTCTATCGACTTTATAGAGTTTATTCGAAATGTCAAGCTACTGCAGATAAGTGTGGTTGCTCACGCTACAAACAATCACAAAAAAATCTTACAAAATTTCTTCTGAAACCTTGACAATGGAGCTTTTTTACATAAGTTCATGTCACGGTGCACGCGAGATTGTCTTTACTGGAGGTTCTTCCCAAAAAATGAGATTCCTCATCTCTTTCAGTTTCCTGGTGATCCTTTTTGCGGCTTCGCAAGTAAGCGCAGAAATTCAGGTTCGAATCGATGAAAAGGGCAGAAAAGTTTTTTTCAACCCCGTTCCCAAAGTTATTAAGAGCAAATTCAAATTGACTGCCGGCAAGCCGGTGCCTCTAACGTATTCGAAGAAAGCCGGTGATTACGCTCCCATGATTGAACAGGTCTGCGCGAAATACAATGTAGATGCTGATCTGGTGAAAGCTGTGATTCAGGTCGAATCGGCTTACCAATCCAATGCGCGTTCGCATGCAGGAGCAATCGGTCTCATGCAGCTTATGCCTGCTACAGCTGCGCGATTCGGCGTGAAAGAGATCTTTGATCCAAATGAAAACATCCATGGTGGCGTGCAGTATCTCAAATTCCTGCTGCAACTTTTCAACAACGATCTGCCTCTCGCGGTCGCCGCATACAATGCCGGGGAAGGAGCAGTCCAGCGCTTTCAAGGAATTCCCCGTTACACGGAAACGCAAGATTATGTTCGTAAAGTGCTCACACTCTACGGAAAATCAGACTACGCTTCCGGTGTAATGTTGCAGGCTAAAGTGCAACCTCCGAAAACCATTTACAAATACATGGACAGCAACGGCAACGTTCATTTCACAACGCAGAAACCGAAAGAGGGCGCGGTAGAAACGATTAATCTTTCCTTCTAAATTTGGCGTCTTGGCGGTATTAAAGCTATTCCTGTTTGTAGACTTTTCCACGTTTCTTTTTTACTCTTTTCTGGAGCGAACGGCGAAAAGCCTCTTCAAACAACGGAAACAAGATCCGTTTCGATTGCTCGCATCAAGTTGATGTCCGCAAAACAGCAGGCGCCCAGGTCGCGTACAGAAGAGAAGCAACCAAAACTGCAATCAAAATCGAGAATGATTTCATAGCTCTTTGATAATACAACAGAGTCACTTAAGCTAGTTCGTACAATGAACCGGATCGTTCTGTTGATTGCCATCGCAAGCACGATTGCAAGCGCCCTGCTATGTTGGAGTGTGCTCGGTTTAATTCCGCATATTCCGGATGAGCTTGCTTATCTCTATCAAGGCCGCATTCTTTCGGCAGGTCGTTTATGGGTGGAACCTCCTTCGGTTCCGGAAGCTTTTACCGTGCGATGGGACCACATACTTCGCGAGTCAGGACGCTGGCGCACTCTGTATCCCCCTGGTTGGCCTCTGTTGCTCGCGCCCGGCTGGTGGATCGGCGCTCCCTGGTTGATCAATCCACTCCTGCTTGGCATTTCGATCATCGGTCTTTTCAAGGTCACAAAACAATTTTTCGATGACAGGACTGCGCTTCTGGCTGTCATCGCGTTTGCCACCTCACCCTTTGTGTTATTGATGGGAGCAGGATTCATGGCTCATCAATCTGGCTTGTGCTTTGCCATATGGTGCGTCTTTTTCCTTTTTCGCGGCCGGCGCAATGATTATCTGATAGCGGGCATTCTAGGAGCTTTCGCATTTACGATCCGTCCTTACACGGCCCCACCTTTGCTGCTCCCCTTGTTGTTGTGGGCCTTTTGGAATGCGGAACAGAAAAAGAAAATGCTAGGGCAAGTTTTTGCCGGCTCAATTCCATTGTTAGTCCTGTTTTGCATTTACAACTATTTGCTCTATGGCGGTTTCTTTCACACCGGATACTCCTATGATGCGGACGCACAGTTTCGAGGCTCGTTGTTTCACTACTTTCGTTCAAATGTTCCCTGGTATTTTTCGAATCTGAATCACACTCTGTGGGGATGGCCCTGGCCTGACCTGCTGATTTTTGTTCCGATCCTATTTCCTCACAAGAAGTGGAAACTGGATTTCCTTTTGTTTCTCTGCTTTCTTGGTTTGCTCTTTGCCTATTCTTTTTATTACTACAGAGACATTGTCTATGCGGGTCCGCGTTATATTTACGAAGCTGTTGGCTTCCTCGCGATACTTGCTGCGCGATCTATTCAAATTCTCGGAAGTTGGATCGAGCGTTTTACCGGGAGAAAAACCGCGCTGTTGCTCGCCTTATTGTTTCTCTACCCTCTGGTATCTACGTTGCCTCAGCAGATGGACTATCACAGGCAGGTTTATCACGGACAATCCAGAGAGTTGTTAGATCTTGTGAAAGCCAGAGGTGTTGGAACAAACGCATTGATCCTGATCGGCGGTGATCCACATGTCTTTCGCACATTTTTTCTGGAGAATTCTTTAAATCCTGCGAAGTCCGAAAGAGTTTTTGCGCGCGATGCCGCGGGTTTGCGGGAAACAATTATGAAAGCGTACGACCGGAAGGAGATCTGGTTGATTCTCATTGAGCTGGCTCCGTTGAAGGGCCCGAATCAGTACGATGACCGGGCTCTGATTCAATCAGTGCGGTGGGAGAGGATTAAGTAACTCGCTTTAATTCATGAACCGGAAGCAGGCTGTTTCACGTACGAAATACGCGCTTTGTTTTCCGTAAAATAGTGAGCGGGGGCGAGGGGAGATTGGGCCTTGAAATAATCTGCAAGCACATCACGAATGAATAATTCATGATGGATGTGGATGCGGGACGCAGGAATTTTGTCGTACACAAAATGCTGAAAATCGCCGCCTTCTACCAGATAGGTATTGGTCGCGAGGCGATAGGTTCTCTTTTCATCGATCGGCATTCCGCGGGCATCTTTTACGGATACGAGCAAGTCGCGTTCCCAATCTTCCCGTTTCCCATCTTGATTAAGATCACGGTTCCAGGGACCTGGTTGTCCCGGAGGCATTTTCATGGTTGCCACTTTTAAGCCGCTAATGGACGGCGGTCCGAGAACTCCGCTGAAACAAATTTCCAGCAGCGAAAGCAGTTCCTTTCCTGTGATATCAACAATCGCCAGATTATTACTGAAAGGCATCAGTTTGAAAATGTTGTCATAAGTCACGGTGCCTTCCGGAAGATTGCTGCGAATTCCTCCAGCGTTCATCAATGAAAAATTCGCCGAGTCTTGCCTCTGAGCTGCGTACAGCACGGCGTCAGCCATGAGGTTTCCGAGTGCGCTTTCCGCAGTTTTATCCTGCGGGAAGGGCGCCGTGGTTTTCGCAACATACCGCCGCTTGAAATTCAAAGCCATTTGGCGATAAGGAAGCAATCGTTTCGTGACGTCAAACGCCACAGCTGTATCCGGCACGGTTATAAAAGGTTCAAACCTGGCCTGAACTTTGCCGTTGTTCCTGCTTAAGTGCATGACTCCGACGGTTTGCGCGCTGATTCCAGTTTGGATCAGAGGAAAACCCCCGAGAACCTGTTGCACGCGAATATGGCTGTGACCGCCTACAATTGCATCAACAATACCCGAGGGCAGCTCCTTGATCACCGAATACAGCGCGGTATCCTTCAAAGTCTTTCCGTCTGATTCATAACGGAGACCTTCATGGATGACAAGCAGAACCCAATCGCACTTCTTTTTTTCGCGGAGCCATTTTGCTTGCGCAATGATTGCAGGCGCGGGAGGCTCAAAGCGTTTGTTTTTCAGATAGTCCGGATTCGTGATATTCGCCGTGATTTCCGTTGTTGCGCCAATGACCCCGATTTTCTGTTCCCCTTTTGCCAGAATCACGGAAGAGGGAAGAACTGTTTGCTGGCCAAGCGCATTACAATTCGGACCTGTTTCGCACTTGACAACAGGATCCAGAATCAGGTTTACGGATAGAAAGGGATACTTCGCTTCTTTGATGCGCTCTCTGAAAGCGCCCATGCCATCTTCCCCTTTGCGAACAGTCACCCTTTGCGGCACATCCGGGCCGTAATCCAGTTCATGATTTCCCATCGCCGCGGCATCCAATCCGATTAAGCTAAAAAACTCCACGACGGCTTTTCCTTTGCTGAAATTTCCTTCAAGCGACCCCTGGAATTGGTCTCCTGCGTCCAGATAAACCATACGCTCCCCATATTTTTTGCGAAGGTCGCGGACTACAGATGCCAGACCTTCCGCGCGGTCCAGTGCGGCGTGAAAATCGTTTGTCGCAACAACGACAATCCCTTCGGAATTGCTATAGGAGGTGCCTTGGGGCTGAGCGTGCGGTCCGGTTTGTTTTTCCTGTCTGCAGGCGAACAGGAAAAGGAACATGCAAAAAAGGAGTACGTAGCTTCGCCGGCAACTCATCCTGAATATTATAACGAAAACTGAGGAGACAACGAGAGCAGGCAAATGAACTGTGTACTACTCACGTTGAACTTCTTGCTTTTTGGGCACAATTTTCTCAATAGGATATTAAACCG
>JAKEFK010000200.1 GCA_022616075.1 bacterium | reverse complement strand
GCGCTCAATTGGGAAGAAGTCAACCTGGACAAGAAAAGAATTCATATCAGACGCACCCTTACGAAAGATGGAAAGCTTGGACCGCCCAAAAGCAAGAAAAGTGTTCGCTTCGTGAAATTAACCGACTCCCTTGCTCAGGACTTGCGCGCCTGGAAAGCGGAGCAAAAGCAAAAATACGGTTCAGTTCTCTATGTGCTCTGTTCACTTTCAGGCAAAGCGCGAATCAACATTAACCATTGCAGAAAGGTTCATGCCGGGATCCTGAAAAAATTGGGACTAAGAAAAATCCGCTTGCACGATCTCCGCCATACATACGCAACCTTTCTTCTCCAAAAAGGCGCATCTGTCTGGTGGGTTTCCCGCCAGATGGGCCATAGTTCGATCCAGGTAACGATCGACACATACTTTCATTACCTTCCCGACGAAGACGCCCGCGACGCCGCCTTCCTGAACGAATTTCCATCCGGCTCCGATCAAGAAAACGATTAATTTCTTTGGCAATCCTTTGTTATCGCTTGTGTTATCATCGGAATCGATCTATATTGATCGTAGCAGTCAAAGATGAAGAAAACAGGAAGAAGAACCATTTCGAGATTTGCTGCTGGCCGAAAAAGCGTCCTTGTGGTTCTGTTTATACCTAGTGTTCGGCGGAACGGGAAAACAAGGTGACGTAGGACTTGTTGTTGGGGATGAATACTTCAGCATCACAGACTTTACGGAGGAATCATGAAAACTTTGGATAAAACAAAAATCGCCAGGATTCTCCATGCAGAACGAAAAGGGAAAGTCTCAGCGAAAGGGGGATATTTTGGTGCACTGCAATTATTCGCGGAAGTCAATAAGCGGTTTCGGGTTCCAGAGGGTGGAGGTCGTGCGACCGATCCGGCGTGGACAGAACGCCGTTTGCTTCCGCTAAGACCGCAAACATTAAAACGTTTGCAAAAGATCTCCAACAGTATCCAAAAACATCAGCATGTCAGCATTGAACCCATGCAGCTTGCTGCCCTGTTAGTGGAAAAAACGACAGAGGAATTGACTGAAGAGGAAGTTGAAAAATTAGTGACCGCTTCGAAACTTTAGGCTAGACAAATAATTTTGCGAAGAGGAAAAACAAATGAAATGTACTCACTGCCAGGGCAAAATGGAACGAGGCACTGCACCTTTTCACATTGACCGCAAAGGTTATCATCTCCTGCTCGATGCGGTTCCAGCCTGGGTATGTTCGCAGTGTGGGGAAGCATACTTTAAGGAATCCGAGGTCGACGCGATTCAAGCAGTCATTCAGTCCGTAGATAAACAAACCGAAAAGCTGACCACTACAGTGTGATAGCCCGTCCGCTTGTGCGAACTAGCTGCCCAGATTGGCCTTAATACGAAGTGGAACACCTGACTATCAATTTGTCCAGCCATACAACAGTGTGCCAGGCACCTTCAGGATCAAGTCGAGAACTTGCATAATCAATCGAGAGCAGTTCTTCGCTGAAGAAGACATCGTGTTGTGGGTTCCTTGACAATTTTCCTATATTTGACTATTTTCCTAATTAGGAAAATGGCATGAAACAGGAAACTTTACTACTGACTGAAAAAGAGGTCATTGGGAAGTTAAGAGAGCAGCCGGAATTATATTCTCCTCTTGAAATTAAAGTTAAAAGACAACAGAAGTCTGCCTCGCCAACTATGCCAGATGCAGAAATCGACCTGAGTTGGAAAGGACGTAACGTGCTGTTTCAAGCCGAGATCAAATCACGGACTGCGCCCAAGGGCGTATACCAGGCCGCCTCCCAGCTGAAAGCTTATTTAAATCAAAAAGAGAACGGACTCCTAATCGTTCCCTTTTTGAGCCAAGCAATTGTCGATATCCTCAACCGCGAAGACCTGAGTGGGATCGATCTCAATGGAAATTATCTAATTCAAACGAAAGATCTTCTTGCAATCAGACTTGATCGTAGAAACCGGTTCAAAGAAAGCCAACTGATAAAGAACATCTTCAGCGGCAATAGTTCTATGGTCGGCCGCCTCTTTTTGGTGGGAAGGAAGCAATTCAATTCTGTAAACGAGATTTATTCTTCGATAAAACAGCTTGGTGGAAGACTATCGCTTTCGGCAATCTCCAAAGTACTGAAAGTCATGGAAAATGAGTTGATCATCGAAAGAAACAAAAAAAGAATCACTTTGGTTCAATCCGATAAATTGCTTCGCAATCTTCAGGACAAGTATCGCCCACCCAGAATTTCGAACATTTTGAAAATCAAACTTTCATCTCCAGCTCGCGGGCTTAAAGAGATTAACAACTTGATCCCTAAATCCTCGCGGTGGATTTTTACCGGCAAGAGTTCTGCGGAGCGTTACGCTGTGACGACACCGGCCAAATCATACGAAATTTACGTTACGAATACCGGTTCTCTCATCCGTTATGAAGACGAAAGATTCTTCAACACAGTAGTCTATGAAACAGACGATTCATTTCCTTACTTTGACGTCCGAGAATCTGAACGGCTGCCCTGGTCATCGCCGCTGCAAAGTTATTTGGAATTGTCACAGCTGGACAAACGTGAGAAAGAATTGGCTGCCAGTATCCGGGATCAGGTGTTAGGAATTTCCAGTAATCGACAAGAACAATGATCCGTTTATCCTCTATCTTGCAGAGCTAGTGCAAGAATTGGATGGGAAAGACATCTATGCGTGAAAACAAGGAATACGCTAGTTCCCGCGACGTATTCGATAAATACCTCCAGGAATTCATCAAAGACCTGGGTAATTTATTTCCCAGATGAAACCACAGCTTGTTCTAATTGCCGGCCCGAATGGAGCAGGTAAATCCACGATTGCACCGACCCTCTTGAAAGGGAAGTTCAGAAAAGTTGAGTTTGTCAATGCGGATTCGATAGCACAAGGCCTTTCGGCTTTTCGTCCAGAAACTGTAGCTTTCGAAGCAGGCCGGTCGATGTTAAAGCGACTTCATGCTTTAGCAAACGATCAGAAAGATATTGCCTTCGAAAGTACATTGGCAAGCCAATCCTATGCTCGTTGGATAGAACAACTTCAAGAAAAGGGATATCGGTTCTATCTGATTTTTCTTTGGCTTGAATCGACCGACCTTGCTATTCAAAGGGTTCGAGAAAGAGTCAAGGCAGGTGGCCACGATGTTCCGGAAGCTATGATCCGCAGGAGATACACTCGAGGAATTAAGAACTTCTTGAATCTCTATCTTCCTCTGGCAAACACATGGGCGATTTACGATAATAGTGGCAAGGAGCCGGTCTTGATTGCGGCCGGTGGCAAAAAACAGAAAACGAAAATCTTCAAGAAGGAATTATGGCGAATCATTCAGGAAACAGGAAAGTAAGACATCGGCGGCGCCGCTTATCCGACGAGTTTCTCGTGAATGATGCTAAGGAAGTGGAAAAGTTGCTTCGCAAAGCTGTTGCCAGAGCCTTGCGAGTTCATCGAGCGTTAAACAACCCCGTGGCGGTGATGCAAAAAGGCCGCGTGGTCCTCATCAAACCATAGCAAACCGTAATTTCGGACAGCGGAATTTTGTCTGTACGGTGAATACCCTACATTGTTCATCGGGAGTTTGATATGAGACGAAAGGCTGTAACGAAAAGAGAGTCGAAGAAGGAAGGCTTGGAGGCCCGGCTAACACCGGAACAGAAAAAGCATATTGAACGCGCTGCCAGAATCAAAGGTACATCTGTGTCCGATTTCGTTGTTTTAAGCGCCGAGGACGCAGCGTTGCGCACGATTTACGAACAACAAACACTGACCTTGAATGAACGGGCGAGCGAAGCGTTTGCCAATGCTCTGCTCAATCCTGCTGCACCAGGCGGAAGACTAATAGCTGGTGCAAAGCGTTACAGGAAACGAATAAAAGCCTGAGTCACGATCAAGCAAGGCGAAAATTCAGAGTCCGTACTCGAATCAACATCGGTCTAAGTTTTCTTCATCCGTTTTGCTCGTTGCTTAAGCTTTCTCTTCAATTCGGCCTGTCGTGCAAATGGATGACTTCTTGCATGGTTGTTGATGAAGGCCTTCCTTTCAGACTTGGTCATGCTGTCCCAGTTTAGCCCTTGATCTGCGCAGAGCCTCCTTAGTTCCGCCGCAATATCAGGCGAGATCATTCCCTTTTGCGCTTTGGTCACATCGAGAAAGTCGAGCCAGGGGAAAGGATTCTCCAATTTTGCTTTTACGAAGATCTCCTGGAAGATCTTGTGATTCTTAGCAAGTGCCATGCAGCCACCATTTCCCTCATGTCTCAATGCACGATTCATTGTGAGCTCAAGGAGTCCTTGGCATGCAATTTCCGCAAATCTCATGACCACATATTGGTCCAGGACCTTGTCAGGGATGGAAACACCACTCATCTTTCGCCTCTTTCCGAACTTGTTCCAGCCCTCATGCCAAACGCTTGCGTTCCAGTGATCAAATCCATCGGTTGCCCATAAATGCAGTCTCTCACCATCTCCCCAGATGTAATATTTTCCGCGAATATATGACATGATGTTCTC
>JAKEFK010000199.1 GCA_022616075.1 bacterium | reverse complement strand
GTAAATCTACGCATCGTTGCGTTGAGTCCCTCTTTGAAAAGCATAAGTAACTCTTTTCAAGTATCAAGATTACAGTTTGCTGATGTACAGTCGCTCACTCTAATGGATGGGTCTCAGCTATTCATGATTTGGGAACGCAGTGGTCCCGTCCTGTACCGGCTAATTGCCCACTAAGGCAGAATGGGCAGGGAAAAATACGAAGGTTTTAATTGCGCCGAACTCCTTGATGTGTTCAAGCCCCGGCATCAACTTCGTTTCTCCGCGCAGCGCGATATAGTTATTTGCTTGCTCTGTAAGCAGAATGTAATGGCCTCACGTGATCGAATTCTTTAGCAATCTATGTACCAGAATTACATCAATACCGGAGAGCTCCAGAAAGTTCCCAATCTTATAGAACAATGCTTCGCCACTATGCGCAATGATCTTTAAAGTAAGTCTGTGGATGTTTTTGCACGCACCACAGGAACAGGTAATTGATTCAGCCAACGCAGAGAGTCTGGTTTGGAATACTTCAAAAAAGCTCAAAAGTTTTTCTCCGATCAGCTCTTTTGTTAATAGCGATGGCAAAACATCAAGGTTTCTTGGCAGGTACATGAATATGGCGTCGCCTTCTAACTTTGAAATTTCCAAAGGAATCTCTACCAGCTGAATGATGGATCGCAATAATTCTGTAATGATTGTCTGGCTGTGCTCAAGGTCCCGTCTGTTAGAAATCATGAAAGAGGTGTAGCCGCTGATGTCAGCTATGATCAGAAGCGCTTTTTTCAAATCCGCTTTCATTTATTTCAATATCCTTCTAGTACCTGGGTGGTGCCTCGTTCCCTGATGTAACTGTAATTGTTCCTGACTGCGCTATCCCGTGAACTCGGCAAAAATAAGGGAAGGTTCCTGACTCCATGAATCGGAACTCAAAAGTCGCTCCTTTATTCTGTACGGGGCTATCAAAGATTGCGCCGGCATTAGATCCAGGCGATCCACTTGTAACAGTATGAGAATTGTTGCCATTCCACACCCATTTGACTGTCGTACCTGTGGATACGGCAACCTCTTTCGGAGAAAAGAAATTATCACCTACACTGACACTAGTCTGCGATGGGGCTCCGCTTGCAAAGAAAAGCGCAGCACGGACACGGAATTTTGTATTTGTGTTATTCGTCTCGGAAACAGGTGCCGTCGAATCTTCCCATACAGCCAGGACATTTCCGGTTTGCGGGTCGTAGGATGCCGTTGCATTTCTGGAGTTGGTCAGAAGGGAAGCGGCCACCTGGAACGGCTGCTTCAGCAACGCTCCGGTCGCCAGATTGAACGCAGCTGCTTGCACTTGATTTGCGCGCGTCCAGACACCAATGAATTGTCCATTGCGGGAGTCCAACAAAATATTTGTCTGCTGACTGTTTGCATCAGCAGCGCCAGGAATTGTCTTTGTGCCGGATGCGAAATTACCGTTTGCGGAGATCTTGCGGTACTTGAGTGCAGAGTTGTCGCTCCATAAAGCCAATCCAGATCCTGAATCAGTAAAACTCGCATCAGCCATGCTGCTTAATCCCGCAGTGGAAGGCTGGAATTTTAGCGGTGCAGGGCGCAGTAAAGTGGCATCCGGCTTCACCAGATAGCCCAGGAGCGAGGCACTTGATGACGTCGTTTCCAGAACTAGTGCCATTAAATTTCCGTTTTTCTGATTCGCTGAGATATTCAGGTTGGTAAATGTTTTGCCTGGAGTTGCTGTTGCAAGAACACGGCTCTCTGATGTTGGTTTTCCAGCAGAATCCAATACGCGATTTTTCAGAACTCGGCGGGCTGCACCATCCTGTGTGCTCAACCAAAAAATCAAGAATTTCTTGCCTGAAGGATCGTAGGCAAGCCGGGGATTCGTGTTGCTTACATCTGCTTCGATCAGATTGGGAGATCCTTGCCGGACCAGGTCTTTGTTGAAGAATTGCACTTGGAGTCCCTTCGTGTTTTCAAAGGCCAGCAGGTAGGTATAGTTAACGGAATCATAGGAGATATCGAAATTCTGTTCTGCCGCCGTCACTCCGCTTACTAAAAGTTTTTGTCCGTGAGATGTTCCTTCCGATGTTACGAAACGTCCGATAATCTTACCTGGATTTCCCTGGCGCCAAGTTACAAGCCAGAGATGTTTAAAGGAATTTCTGATGACGCGAGGGGAACCGGGAATAGTGGAAAAAGTAGGTGACAGAGTTAACGTCTTCAGGGTCTTCTGCCCAAAAACTACTGCATTAGAAGAGACAAGCATCACTAGAATTAAAAGCACTTTGATACGCATGAATCACTCTCCTGATGTCATAACGTGAACATCAAATCCACAGTGGATACAAAAAGCACGGATGATGTTTCACCTCTACTATTAGGTTTCGTAAAGAGTGATCGATCTTGCTCGGTATGTAAGCCAGAATACAAACCCTCGAATTCGGGCCTCTTCAAACGTATCGAATCCTAATGAAATGAATAAAAAACTTTTTAAGGAGGACCTATGAAAAAGTTTATTTCTTTTGCCTTATTGTTGCTGGTTGCCGGCGTTTTTGTAGCGGTGGCTGCAGATAAGGATCAAACGTTTGAAGGAACGCTGGTGGACTCCAAATGTTACGTGAGTTCGAACGGACAACTGAAAGGAAACGACCATATGGGAACAGCAAAATGTGGCACCATGTGTGCTAAGCAAGGGATCCCGGTTGCTTTGGTAGATTCAAAAAACACAACTCATGTGATTTTTGGTCCATCAATCAAGATGGCGGATTACATCGGGCAGGAAGCTCGAATCACTGGAAAGCTAGAATCTAACACCGGCGGTATTATACCCACCAAAGTTGAAGTGAAAAAGAATGGGCAGTGGGAGGAGATAAAGCTCGGCGCAGATATGGGATAAAGACATCGATGTAACTCAGTGCTGGGGCAGCTTCCTGGGTTTTTAGCTGCCCCGGCCTGTTCTCTTATTTTGAAAAAAATCCAATTCTTAAAGAATAAACCTATGAATCGAAGAAACTTTCTTGCAAAGTTAACTCATTTTTTTTCGTTGGCGCTGGGCGCGTTGATCGCTCTTCCTGTCTTCCGGTTCCTATTGGAAAGCCTGAAAGAACAAAGTGATTCAAGTTGGGTTTCTATCTCAAGCGCGGATGCCAACATTGCAACAGATGAGTTCGTCCAGATCAGTTTCAAACGGCTGGTACAAAATGGATGGACTCGTCAACTTGTAGAAGAATTGGTTTGGGTTCGAAAGAAGGCGGACGGCTCCTTTATTGTCTTTAATCCTCACTGCACCCACTTGGGATGTGCTTTCGGCTGGAATTCCAATTCGAAAGAGTTTCAATGCCCATGCCATGGCGGAAAATTCGATCGGGATGGAAAAAGAATCGCGGGACCACCTCCGCGTCCTTTAGACAGGTACGAGACAAAAGTCGAGAATAATGTGCTGAAAATTGGAAAACTGATGAAGGCTTGATATGAAAATAGCTCGGATACTCCGAATGCCGGGGGAATGGTTTGAAAATCGCCTTGGCCTCAAAACGTCTGCTCAGGAATTCTTGCAAGAACCGCTGCCTGACAAAATTGGTTGGGCACATGTTTTCGGAAGTATGCTGCTTATCCTATTCCTGATCCAATTGGTGTCCGGCGTGCTTCTCAGTTTCGTTTACTCACCATCACCGGAAAACGCACATGCCTCCCTTCGTTATCTGAGTGAAGAAATGAAAGGAGGCGCATGGCTGCGTGGAATCCATCGCTGGGCTGCTTATCTGACGGTGGCTGTTCTTGGCCTTCATTTGCTCCGCACCTTTGTCTATGCC
Organism: bacterium; assembly: GCA_022616075.1. NCBI lineage: Bacteria > bacterium. The sequence goes on along the minus strand of JAKEFK010000199.1, from coordinate 2,159 downwards.
GCTTATCGCAAGCCGCGTGAAGCAACCTGGATTGTTGGAGTGCTACTGTTGCTTTGTGTACTCGCGTTTGCGCAAACTGGGTTTCTACTTCCCTGGGATCAAATGGCATATTGGGGAACTGAAGTAACTATTCGGATTATCAGTACCGCTCCGCTTCTTGGTCCTAAGATCGGACTCCTCCTGCGAGGTGGAACAACTATAGGCAGCTTTACATTGAGCCGCTTCTACAGCTTGCATACAGTGATCCTGCCCTTAATTACTGTTCTGCTTATCCTTGCTCATCTGTTCTTGATTCGGAGGTATGGAGTCACAGCTCCTTGGTCAAATACTGAAGAAAGCGTTCCAAGAAATACGCCTTTTTACCCGTTTCAAACGGTAAGAGATTCAGCAGCAATGTTAGTAATTGTAGTGATTGTCTTTTTCCTGGCCGCACTTCTTCCTGCCGAGTTGGGAAATCCTGCTGATCCATCCGATAACTCAATTGTTCCGCGTCCTGATTGGTATTTTCTATTCCTATTTCAGTTGCTCCACTATTTCCAGGGGAAATGGGAAGTGATCGGAACTTTTGTTCTGCCAAATTTGGGAATTCTACTTCTATTATTGATTCCGTTTATTGACCGCAATCCCAGCCGGAAGTTGAGCCGGCGGCCAGTTGCGATAATTCTGCTTGTTTTTGCAATTTGTAGCTGGGGATTCTTAACGTACGCAGCTGTTGTGCAAAGACCGGAAGAAAAAACAAAGCAATCTCCAAGAGGACTGGCTGTATCGCGGTCAGAGAGAGTAAAACGTCCCAGCGAAGTCGGAGGCATTTATGTCCTTAAGCAGCGCTGCCTGGAATGCCATGCAATGACAGCAGCAGGCAACAGACCTTTACAGATTCTTGCCCGAAACCAGTTTCCCTCAGGAGGATCCTGGTTAAAAGATCATCTGGAAAAAAACGGACGAGATGCGAGTCTGTCCAACGAACAAGTAAACGAGTTGATGTCCGTCTTGCAGATTGTGACGGATGATCATCCACACTTACTGTATACAATTCCAAGACCGGTTCGTTTCGGTGCCCACACTTTTTACACAAATTTCTGCATCAATTGCCATACGATTGACGGCCAGGGGGGCAAGAAAGGACCGGATTTAACGATCCGCCCGCTACGCTCCAAGGAATGGCATATTCAGCACATTCGTGATCCACAGTCTGTGACTCCCGGTTCGAAGATGCAGGAATTTCCCGATTTTAGCAATGCCGAATACTCAGCTCTGGCCGATTACCTTTTATATTTGCATCTACCGTAATCTTCTTGAACCATTCCGTAAGAACTGTAGCTAGGACACGACAAGAAAAGGAAGAGGTGTGCCACCAGCGATTAGTGACCCAGATTACATGTTGCATGAAGCAGGCCGGAAGGAAAAGGAACCAACTACATAGGGATGAATTTTCAAACGTATCCCTTTGAACGATATAGACAAAATGGAGGATTTAAGAATGCAATCGAATATTTTAGTAGGTATTTTAGCTGGCATAATCGCTGGTTTGGTTTTTGGAATGATGATGCAAATGATGACCGCCCCAACACCGGATGGAAACGAAATGCCAATGATGGCCATGGTAGCAAAAGTAGTTCATTCCGACAGCATGATTGTCGGCTGGCTTTATCATCTTTTTAACAGCGCGTTCATTGGCGGTCTGTTTGCATGGTTGTTTGGAAAACGGATCACAAGTTACATGAATGCCACTGGTTATGGAGCAGCTTACGGATTTGGCTGGTGGATCCTGGGCGCATTGATCTTGATGCCATTGTTGCTCGGTATGCCTGCTTTTGCCCCTCTCATGATGGAACCGATGCGACCGGTAGCAATGGGCAGTCTGGTCGGGCATCTTATCTATGGTGTGATTCTGGGTGCCGGGTTTTTATTACTGAAGACACGTCATTATCACGCTGCGCATCCATCTAAGCTATAGCAATACGAGTGATCTTTAACGAGAAAAGTAGCTAGTACTCAAGTAATTGTATTGCAACCAGAATCGCCTTAATTCTTCGTGGTTTGATGGAAGTTTTCTACACTCAACTTCGGTGGGGAGCTATTTTGCGACTGCTGTAATATCCCCGAAATACGGACTTCGTCTCCTGCAACTACCGCTTTCTGAAATTCCGTGTCCTTTG